>NZ_JALBGX010000051.1:0-46507 GCF_023006465.1 Rhizobium sp. PRIMUS64
ACCTGGCTGGAGCAGGGGCGCGGCGGTGCGCCGTCTGCCGACGTGCTCGACCGGATCTCGCGCGCGCTGATGCTGACCGATGTCGAGCGCGAGCATCTCTTCCTCATCGGCCTCGGCCGCCCGCCCGAGGTGCGTTACCACAGGCAAGAGGGCGTGACGCCGAGGTTGCAGGGCGTGCTCGATGCGCTGGACCCGAGCCCGGCGCTGATCCGCACTGCGATCTGGGACGTCGTCGGCTGGAACCGGGCGGCAACCGTGCTTCTGACCGATTACGGCGCGCTGCCACCTGAGGAGCGCAACGTGCTCCGCTTCATCTTCCTCGATCCGCGCGTGCGCGCCGCCCAATACGACTGGGAAAGTGTTGCCCGTTTCGTCGTCGCCGCCTTCCGCGTGGATGCGGCCCGCGCGGGTGCCGCGGCCGAGGTCGAGCCCCTCGTCGACGAACTCTGCCGCAAGAGCCCCGAATTCCTGGCGATGTGGCGCGACAACGACGTGCGCAGCCACGGTGAGGGCGCCAAACACATCAAACACCCCATCCTCGGCCCACTCGCTTTCGAATATTCCGTTTTCCAGGTGGATGGCCGGCCGGATCTCAGCATGGTGGTGTACAACCCGGCGACGGCGGAGGATACGGCGAAGATCAAGGGGTTGGTGGGCTGAGGCGAGGGCAATTGGTCGATCGATGATATTGCGATCTTCATCGCCTCAGTCCCGACAAATCTGCAGTCATTCTGTGGATAGGCGCGCCCAAGATTTGAGCCGCGCGGATGGGGGATTTCAATGAATTCATATCTGCCGCGGTCTTGGGCGCCGCTTCGGGCTTGCTAGCATGACAAAGCTGTGAAAGCCTAAAATACCACTCCTGCTAGAAAATTTATTGACCGACCCGGTTTCAGCTGCTTTCCTCCCGATAGACCAAGGCGAATGGAGCTTGAAGGAGATATCCATGGCAGTGCTTGCAAAACCTGTGGCGGTCGATGATGTCAGGAGCGCTTCCGAGAATGATGTGATCTCAGGCAATCTGCTGGATAATGATCTGGCAGGGGGCTCCGGCAACATGTTTCTCAACTTCTTCGACGGCGAGAGGGTGCTTGCCAAGAAGGATGGTGCGATTACCGATATCGAGGGTGAATACGGCACGTTCCACGTCAAGGCAGACGGCTCTTACACCTATACGCTGAACGAGGCGGCCAAGGCGGGCTTCGTTGACGGAATGACGCTGACGGAGACGATCGGCTACAAAATCTCCGACGGCGCCGGCAATACCGATGTCGGCCATTTCACGCTCGACATTCACGGGGTCACGAGCCCGCCGGTCGCGGTCGACGACGCCTTCTCGTTCCGCGAAGGAAGCGAGATGGCCGGCAACGTGCTTGCCAATGATCACGCTGGAGAGGCGGGCACGCTTTTCCTGCGTTCGGTCGAGGGCACGAGCATTCCTGCCGGTCAGGGGCAAGGGCAGACAACCGACGTGGCGGGTGAATTCGGCACCTTCCATTTCGCAGGAGATGGAAGCTTCACCTACGATCTCGATCCGGCCGTAAAGGCGGGCCTCAACGACGGCGAGCATATCACGGAGAAACTCCAATATTACAAGGTCTCCGACGGCGCCGGTCACGCGGATGCCGGCGTGATCACGCTGACCGTCGACGGCGTGACGGACGGGAAGTCGTTGAACACCAATCATGTCGAGGCCCAGGCGGATGTGGTGCGCCCCTTCCTGGACCATTACGAACTCCAGGGGGTCGCGATCGATCCGCTAACCGGCAAGTATTACGTCAGTTCCGGCCATGGTTTCCCAGATGGTTCCATGGTGAGCATTTACGACAACGCAGCCGCATTTGAAGCCGACAACGCCAGCGGCGCCATCTCTCTCGGCGACTATGACAAGGGCGAATATGACATCGGCGGAACCTATTTTTCGGTCCGCGGCGGCGAGATCATCGGAAGAACCAACGAGGCGAGAGGCGAGGAGGACCCTTTCCCCGATCAGACCTATCTCGCAAAGTGGGATGCCGCCGACGGATCGCTCGATCAGAAGGGCGACCCGATTCCCGGCCTTATCGGTAAGAACGGGGCGGGTACGTTCGACTGGGGTGGATACACGGCCGTCAATACGATGCAGGATTCGACCGGCATTTACGTCGTCGGCCGCATCGATGATGCTACCTGGCAGGTCTCCAAGATCGATCCCGACACGCTCAACCCGATCGAATCCAAGACCTTCGCGGCCGGCGGGCTCGGCTACGGCTTTGCCGTCGACGGCACGTTCTTCTTCGGCGATTCCTCCAGCAGCGAGCATATCGGGACGGCCTTCGACTTTGAAACCGGGGTCAAGACAGCGGTCGACGTCAACATCGCCATACCGGGAGACGACTTGATCACCAACGTGGTCTATGATTCAGCGGCGGATAATCTCTACATCACCAACACCGGGATCGACGAAATCTCCGTGGTGCACAATATCTCGGACGTCCTGTTCATCTAGCGCATCAGCCCGAAAATCGGAATCGATTTTCGGAAAGCACGATGCGAGGATTGAAAGTGTTAGAGCGTCCTTTGTGCGTCCGAAAGCAAGCACGGCGTTCTATTCCTTACCGCTCGAATGCCGACCCCGCCCGTTCTCTTCACGGCGGGGCCTTTAACGGCGGCGTGAGGCGCGGATGCGGGCAGCGGGCTGCCTTCCAGGCCGGTCGCTACCACTGAGACGCGGAACTTGCCGTCGAGGCTGCGGTCGAAGATCGCCCCGACGTATGCAGTCTTGTCGTTGCGGACAAGGCCGCTCTCCTGCCAGTACGAGGCGTCTCCGGCTGTCCTGGCAGCAAGAGCGGCGGGCCGTGCGGAACATGGATGGCGGCCGACGCCTTCAGCCGGCCGCGTGGACCGGTCTCGGCCGATGATTTGGAACCATGATCCCGCCGTACTGTTTAACAGGAAGGCGCGGAAGCGCCGATAACGGGGATGCCGATTGCCGGCCAACCCGGTAATGACGATCGGCCTTTCGGTTCGCCTATGGAGGAGCACGACATGCAAACGACCCGATCGAAAGAACTGGCGGACGAATACCTGCGGCTTGGCGGCAAACGGCTGGCCAAAATCGATGACAATATCGTCAAGATCCGCCACTGGGATGATGACACGCCGGAGGCCGAGGCCTTCTGGCAGAAGCACATTGAGCCGTTGGATGACAAGCGCCGCGTAGAGGTCGAAACGCACCTTCCGACGATCAACGACCGGTGATCGCGGCGATTTCGCCGGAGCGCAGGACATTGAAGCACGACAGCGCCGCGCGTCTGAAAAGACGCGGCAGGCTGTCGTGCTCGGATATGTCGCGCCGCTGCGCTTACTGCAGCGTGCGCGTCTGGATCTGTTCGGCGGCGTGAGGCGCGGATGCGGGCAGGGGGCTGCCTTCCAGACCGGTCGCTACCACCGAGACGCGGAACTTGCCGTCGAGGCTGCGGTCGAAGATCGCGCCGACGACGATATCGGCGTCTTCCTGCACTTCGTCACGAATGCGGCTTGCCGCCTCATCCACTTCGAACAGCGTCATATCCGAACCGCCGGAGATCGAGATCAGTACGCCCCTGGCGCCCCGCATCGAGATATCGTCGAGAAGCGGGTTGGCAATTGCCGCTTCCGCCGCCTTCATTGCGCGGCTTTCACCGGAGGCTTCGCCAGTGCCCATCATGGCGCGGCCCATGCCTGACATGACCGACTTCACGTCGGCAAAATCTAGGTTGATCAGGCCTTCCTTGACGATCAGGTCGGTAATGCAGCCGACGCCCGCATACAGCACGCGGTCGGCGGTCATGAAAGCATCGGCGAACGTCGTTTTTGCATCAGCAATTCGGAAGAGGTTTTGATTGGGAATAACGATGACCGTATCGGCCGCCTGGCGAAGCGCCTCGATGCCGATTTCCGCCATCCGCATGCGGCGGTTGCCTTCAAAGGTAAAGGGCTTGGTGACGACGCCAACCGTCAGGATGCCTGCGGCACGCGCAGCGCGGGCGATGACAGGTGCAGCACCCGTGCCCGTGCCGCCGCCCATGCCGGCGGTGACGAAGCACATGTGCGAGCCGGCCAGGTGATCCATGATCTCATCGAGCGACTCTTCGGCAGCCGCATGGCCGACCTCCGGCAACGAACCGGCGCCGAGACCCTCCGTCACATTCGCGCCAAGCTGGATGCGGCGCGTCGCCTTGGAGGTGGCCAGCACCTGAGCGTCCGTGTTCGCAGCGACGAATTCGACGCCCGCCAGCTTTTCCGCGATCATATTGTTGATCGCATTGCCACCACCGCCGCCGACGCCAATGACTGTAATATGCGGCCGTAGTCCAGAAATGCCGCTCTTGGCGTCCGTCATCGCGCTCTCCTTTGATGCTTCGTTCATGCCCACCCTCGTTTGCGGACGGCGAATCGTCCGTCCACGATACGCGAGCAACAAGGCAGAGGCGAGGCGAAAGACGTTCAGCGAGAGCGGCGATGATCGGCATCGCTTCAGCCATAGGTCGCGAAGAGCAGGCTTCAGAAGCGGCTGTTGCGATGGCAACCAAAGAAGGGACGCCCGTTATCTTTTGCTGCAATGAGATTTAGCGTTAAAAGACGGCATGCAATTACATCACGATGTCGCCAGATTCGCTGCCGTTCTCAGGAAGCTTGCACTGTTGCTTGCGGCCAACGACGCTGTCTTTTGGGCGAGCCATGTCGAGACATGTCTGCGGGCTGTCGAAAACTCTGACACCTGGGGATTGCGCCGTTTCAGGGAGATGTTTGGCGGCACGGGTTCTCTGAATGACCTCGTTGTGCAACGCGACGGTAGCCCGCTTCTGCAGGAGAACGATGAACTTCGTGCCCTCCTTGACGAGGCTTGGATTCTGGCGGACGAGCTTGCCAGAAGGGAGTTATAGCGCTTCGCTTGCGGTTACAGGGCTTGCAGCCTCCGCCATTCGCTCCGCTTCGGTGCCTCTTCGGATGATCGGGTCTCCGAACTCCCTCGCGTCGACCGTTTCCCCCAATGTTTCAAGGGAGTACGCCCTCAAGGGATACTGAAAATTTGAGCCTTGCCGTTCATGGTCCAGGCGTGAGTCTCTGATAGGGTTTCTCCCAACCTGCTATGGGAAGCGGCGATATCCCGGTCATTGCGGGTGGAGAACAGATGCGTAGATATTTCCCGATCTCGCTTGTCGGCCTTGTGGTGACGGGGGGCGTCTTCGTGCTTCAGGCCATACCGTTCACAGGCATCTTTCTGATGTTCGCGTTCGCCATGGCCTGGTCGATCGTGCTGGTTAATGCCAGCATGATCGGCGTTGCCATCGAGGCGGTTGTCGGGCGCGTGTCGCGTCTGTGGCTATTGCTGCCGCTGATCTTTTACGGAGGATACTGGACGGCTGCGGCGCTCGATCATTTCGCCTTGCGTGATCTCGCCAGCCGCACGGATTCCGCCAATGCGCAGGTCGTGACCGGATTTGATCCCGCTCGCCAGGCGCTGGTCTTCGCGAAAGGCGGGGCGTGGGATGGGGCGTGGCTAACCCAGAATTTCGCCCTACCGGTCGCTTACTCCGTCAATCCCAACTTTCCAGAGGGATATCTGTCCGATCGGATGATCGACAGCGCGGTTTGCGCCAAAGTCCGCGCCACACGCGCGCTGCAGTCGGCCTTCGTACAAGCGCTCGATTTCCATGACGGCGAAGCACTTGACGACAGGCGCACGGAAAATCGTTTCTGCAATCTATCCATGCCGGAAAAGCCACAGCTGCCCATCGTCACCGTCAGTCAGGAGGAGACGAAGGAATTCGAGAAAAGCCTACCGGTGAGACGGATCACGACGACGATCACCATGCCGGACGGTCGACGCTTCCAGCTTCTCGGAGGTACGGCTGCACCGCTCAGCTGGATACCCATGCCGATCATCGGATGCTTTCTCAACTCCGGAGCGCCGAGATGGGACTGCAGCGCGCAATTCACGCGAAACGGATTCACGTCCATCTTCTCGGGCGATAGCCCATACAAGGGCGATTCCACGGCGCTCGCCCGGGCTCTCGGCCTCAAGCCCGTGGCGGTCGAGAACCGGGTGGGAAGCGATAGCGCTGTCATCCTGGCGAAGATCGCTGCGACAGAGGAGGCGACCCTGGCGCGCCAGATTGCCAATGTCGACGCCATGATCGCCGATCCGGCCGCCAAGGTCACCGAATGGCAGGTCGATGTCCTCATCAATAGCACCGACGCGCTTACCTCCCGTGCCGACGCGATCATGACGGGCATTGAGCGGGCAGCCGCGACGACAGGGCGATTGCGTTCTTCGGCACGGGAGAGCGGCCGTATTCTGGCCCGCCTGGCAGCCGCCCTGCCGCCGGACAAATTCGTGGAACTCGGCCCCCGTCTTCTGTCGGTTTATGCTGCTGCCGACAACGACCACTGGCTTTGGGAGGCGGAGCCGCTCTTGCGCCGGCTCGGCGATCTCGGCCCCGGCGCTTTGCCCTACCTCGCCAATCCGCGCGCATCTCTGCCTTCGGTCAATGGCGCAGGCGTCGAAGGCCTGTGCCGGGTCGGCTCATCAGGGCGTGCTGTTGCCGAACCTGTCCTGCTCGCGCTGTGGGCGAAGCCCAATCTCGGCTACGACAGACTTGGCGATTTGTTCGCTGCAATGCGGCGCATGGGAATCACGCCGCCGCCTCTGGTCGATGACAAGCGCAAACTCTTCCCGAGGCTGCAGGCCGACTGGGCCGATGTCTCGCCATCGTCGCCGCCTCGGGTCTGCGCAACCCGCGCGGAACGCGGCGCCCGGCAACAGGAAAAGAACGGCGGCGTCCGGCGGAATAACCTTTACTGACAAGCCGTTCGAGAATTGGCAAGCGCGCCTTTTCCGCAAGGTCTGGTTGTTTGACAACGTTCACCCTCAGCACGCCATTTCCGACCTTTTCATTGGGGGATCGACGGACCGAACCCGCGAGAGCGGTGTGGGAGCCTGCAGCGGCGGCGCGCTTCGAGATCAGCGAAAACGGGGCAAATTTCCACGACTTCGCGCGGCTCTTCCGCGACCATCTGAAATGCCCCGATGCCTTGTTTCTGGATGGCGGGCGAGGGGTGGGGATCTACAATTCCGAGATGGGCCGTAACGACTGGTCCTGGCATGGTGGGTATGGACCTATGTTTGGCGTGGTGGAATGACGGCAGTTGCGGGAATGCGGCTTGTCCCCGAAACGGCCGGCTGGCGGATGCGACGGTCAGTAGGGCTGGCTCTGGGCTCTTTTCGAAGAAGAGGATCGATGGTCCCTAAAATCGACGGGAGTCAATGGGACGATTTGGATAGCGGGTGCACAGTTTATTTTGAGAGTACAGTAAAGGCCGTTTTGCACGAAGCAACAATTATGAGAATCGTCTGATAAGTTGTATTGCTTCCGGCATGCGCTCTTTGGTAATGCGGAAGCAGAATTACTATCTGGACGGAAGATGTGTCTTTTGCCGAAAAGCGTTTACGCAGGCAGAACTCACCGACGAGCACATCATCCCCGAAGCTATCAATGGCTCCTTGGTGATACGCTACGGTTCCTGCAAAGAATGCGCTACGCGCTCCAATCAAGAATACGAGAACCAAGCGCTCAATGTCGACCTTAAAGTCCCCAGGTTGCTATTAGGTCTCCGTGGCAAGTCGAAAGGTAGCGGACCGCGCGACGCGCGACATATGCCTGAGGTCTTTGCAGGCGATTCGGTGATGGGCGAGGAGGGAAAACGCCTTGATTTCCCGATCGAGGACTACCCGAAACATTTCTCGCTAGTGCAGTTTAGTCAGGCGGGGCTCTTAGTTGGAATCGATCGAGGGGCTACTCTTGTTGATCCACGGCTGGCGTTCTTCAGCTTAGGGGGCAACGGTCTCGAAAATGTCAGGACTAGGGTTCCGTTTATCAATGGTCCGTTCGCAATGATGATTGCAAAAATTGGCTATTGCTATGCGATGGCCGAATACGGCGATGATTATTTCGATGCCACGGATATCCGCGCGCTTTTGATGGGAACGCGTGATGACGTTTACAACTTTGTTGGCAACGCAGAGAATCCCGAAAGGTTATCGACATGGCATCTTCACGGTCTGTATTTCCGTCGCAGGGCTGAATGGTTGACGGTCTTGGTTCACCTATTTGCTTCCTGTCACTCGCAGCAAGGCACGAATATTTGTAATCCGTACGAGGTCGTAGTCGGGAGAGCGTTGTGACAAATGATGAGAACCCAAAAGACGCTGATCACTCCGCGGCACTTTCACCTTCTATCGAACCAGCCCAAGCCCTACCGCGCCAATCGCACCGCCACCGGCAAACACAGCACACATCGCAACCCCACCGCCTCATTCGCCCCCAGCACCAGAGACCCACCATAAAGCCCCGCAAGCTCGTTGACGATGCTGAGGCCAAAGCCGTTGCCGGGGACGCGTTCGTCTTCGCGAACGCCCGGCAGGAGGACGGCGGTGAGGCGGTCCGCGGGGATGCCGGGGCCGTCGTCCTCGATCGTGATGCGGGCGGTCGGGCCGTCGCGGCGGGCGCGGAGGGTGACGCGGGAGGCGGCCCATTTGAAGGCGTTGTCGATCAGGTTACCGAGCATTTCCTCGACATCGCTTTCGTCGCAGGCGACCCGCAGGCCTTGGGCGATATCGGTGTCGAAGGCGATCTTGCGTTCGGCGTGGATCTGGCCGATCGCCCGGTGCAGATCGGCGACCGATGCCGCCATCTCAGTGCTGGCGACATTGTCCGACGAGGCCATCACCCGGCGGGCGGCGGCGAGGTGGTGCTTGATCCTGTTGTCGATCCGGGCCGCGAGGCTGCGCAATCCGCCTTGCGGATCGTTTTTCTCGTCGAGCGCCAGCAGCAGGCTCGCCACCGGTGTCTTGAGGCCATGGGCAAGGTTGGCGAACTGCATGCGTGTTGCCGCCAGCCGCTCTTCGTTGGCCGCCAGCAGCGTGTTGGTTTTCAGTGAGAGCGGCGTAAGCTCGACGGTCGCCTCATCGGGCAGGCGGGCGCGTTCGCCCCGGTTTATGGCATCGATATTGGCCGCCATGGATTTCAGGGGGCGCAGGCCGAAGCGGATCTGCCAGAGCGTACCGGCCATCAGCACGAGGCCGAGCAGCAGCATGCAGGGCACAAGCCAGAAGAGCGCGCGGAGCGCCGGGCCGACGAGGGCGATCATCGGCGCCGTCGCGGTGATCGTCAGCGTCATGCCGTCGACGCTGCGGATGGCCTGGCGCAGGTAGAGCGGCCCTCTTCCCCGATCACCGCCCCTGCCTGATGTCGGCATGCCCATCAGCACATGGCGCAGGTCCTGCCGTGGCGGCGGTGCGTCTATCGTGCCGTTCATCAGCGAGCGGGAGGTCAGGCGTTGCCGCCCGTCGTCGATCTGCCAGTACCAGCCTGAGGAGGGGCGATCGAAAGGCGGCGCATCGAGCGGCGTGGAGAGGGCGATCTTTCCCTCAGCGTCGCGCGTCACCGCTCCGGCAAGGGCGCCGATCTGGATGTCCAAACGCTGGTCGACCTGCTCGCGCACCACCGTTTTCAGCGCCAGCCAGAGCACGATGGCGGCCACAGCGAGCGCCAGCGTCACGAAGATGCCGGAAAACATCAGCAGCCGGCCGGCGATCGATCTTGGCTTGAGGGACGGGGCCTTCATGGCGCCACTGCCGCCGTCAGCATATAGCCGCGGCCGCGCACCGTCTCGATCCGATCGGCCCCGAGCTTCTTGCGCAGGCGGGCGATGATGACCTCGATGGAATTGGAGTCGACTTCGGCACCGCCGTCATAGACGCGCTCGGTGAGTTCGCGCCGGTCGACGATCATCTCCTTGCGCAACATCAGACAGGAGAGCACCCGCCATTCCAGCGCCGTCAGCTTCAGCGGTAGTCCGTCGAGCTCGAAGGTGCCGAGCTGCGCATCGAAGACCAGTGCGCCGCAGACGAGCCGCGAGGCGGCATGGCCGGACGCCCGGCGCACCAGGGCGCGCAGGCGCAGCACCAGTTCCTCCACCTTGAACGGTTTGGCGAGGAAATCGTCGGCGCCGGCCTTGAAGCTCGAGACCTTATCCGGCCAGCCGTCGCGGGCCGTCAGCACCAGAACCGGCAGGTTGCGTTCGCCCTCGCGCCAGCCCTTCAGCACGCTGACGCCATCGATCTTCGGCAGGCCGAGGTCGAGGATTGCGACATCGAAGAGTTCGGTCAGCCCCGCATGGAGGGCGTCCTCGCCGTTGCGCGCGATATCGACGACGAAGTTTTCCGATCGCAGCACGGCGGCGATCCGGCCGCTGAGGTCTTCGTCATCTTCGACGAGCAGTACGCGCATGGGGCAGGGCTTTCATCGAAGGGTATCTCTGGGGACGGGCCAAAACTATCGGGCCGAGCTTAACTCAATCTGAACGGAGAGGTTCAGGCAGGCGAGGGGGTGTGGCGGTTAGATTGCCGCCATTACTGAAGCAAGGAGCAGATATATGCCTGATGAAGACCAGGACAACGGACATCCCGAAGGCGCCGCCACGCCTATGCCGCCAGGATACCGCCGGCGCCGGCTGGCGATCCCCGTGATCGCGGCCGCCGTGGCGCTTGTCATCGGTGCTGCCGGGGGCGCCGGCGCCGTGAAGATGATGCGTCCCACGCCTGAAATGGCGCCGCTGACGCCCGTGGCGATTTCGGCCATGCCGGCCACCAGCCTCGTCACCATCAAGGGCAAGGTCGCCGAGATCTACGGCAACAAGTTTGTGCTGCAGGACGACAGCGGCAGGGCGCTTGTTGAAACGGGCCGGGCCGGCGAGGGTCGCGCTCTCGTCACCCCCGATGAAGCCGTCACCGTGCAGGGTCGCTTCGACGATGGCTTCGTGCATGCAAGCTACCTCGTTCGCCAGGACGGACGAACCGAAGCGCTGCGACCGCCGAAAGGTCCGCCGCACAGACGGTTTGCCGATTTCGATCACAGGCCCTGACGGGCGTGAACCAAAGCCGCGCTGCGGTGTTTACAGACACGCCTCATAACTCCGAAAGGAAAGCTTCTCATGCAACGACTTCTCCTATCAGGCCTTGCCCTTGCCGCACTGGCTGGCACCGCCTTCGCCCAACAGCCGCCCGCTCCGCCATCCGCCGGAACTCCACCGGCAGCGGCCGAACCCGGCTCGCCGCCTCCGCCGCCATCTCCGTCTGCCTCTGATGACGATGAGCAGATGACGGACCGGCCGGATGTGCGGCCGGGAGATCGCCCCGATTACCGCTGGCATGGTCGGAGAGGCGACATGGGCTTCCGTGGTTTCCGCGGTCATCGCCCGCCGCCACCACCGCCGTCCAAGGCAGCCCATTTCCGGATTGAAGACGGGAATACCCAGATCGATCTCAAATGCGCCGAGGATGAACCGATGAAGGCCTGCGCCGATCTGCTGCTCCAGGTGATGGACCGCCTGCAGAGCCAGGACTGATCATCCGCGCCTGAGGCGGGTGCCACACGATGATGCAACCGTCCGCGATTTCTCGCGGGCGTTTTTGCGGGTTTCTCGAAGACGTCAGCGACTGGGGGCCAACGGGCATTGGCCTTCGGCTCACCGCGTGACGCGGGCTGCCGATGTTGCGGAGTAGCGATCGCCGTGGACCTCGATGCCTGAGAAGACCGCGTCGATCTCGGCCAGTTCCTCCGATGTGAAGGTGATGTCGGCGGCGGCGATATTCTCTTCCAGCCGGTGCAGCTTGGTGGTGCCGGGAATGGGGACGATCCAGGGCTTGCGCGCCATCAGCCAGGCGATGGCGATCTGGGCCGCAGTCGCGTTCCTGCGAGCGGCGATCGCCTCGATCGCATCGACCACCGGCTGGTTCGCCTTGCGGTTTTCGGCCGAAAGGCGCGGATTGGTCTTGCGGTGGTCGTTGCCGCCTTCGAAACTGGTGTTCTCGTCCATCTTGCCGGTGAGGAAGCCGCGGCCGAGCGGGCTATAGGGCACGAAGCCGATGCCGAGTTCTTCGAGGATGGGCAGGATTTCCCGTTCCGGGTTACGCCACCACAGCGAATATTCGCTTTGCAACACGGTGACGGGCTGCACGGCATGGGCGCGGCGGATAGAGTCGGCATCGGCTTCGGAGAGGCCGAAATGCAGCACTTTGCCGGCGTCGATCAGATCCTTGACCGTGCCTGCCACCTCTTCGATCGGCACGTCGGGGTCGACCCGATGCTGGTAGAAGATATCGATGCGATCGGTGCGTAGCCGCGTGAGGGCCTCTTCGACGACCACACGGATGCGCTCCGGCCGGCTATCCAGGCCCACATCAGGCCGGCCATCCCTGAAGCCGAATTTCGTCGCGATCACCACCTCATCACGGATCGGCGCCAGCGCCTCGCCGACGAGATCTTCGCAGGTGAACGGCCCGTAGGCCTCTGCCGTGTCGAAGAAGGTCACGCCCCGCTCATGCGCCGCCCGCAAGAGCGCAATGGCATCGCCACGCTCCATCGCAGGTCCGCGATGATAGTTCAGCCCCATGCAGCCGAAACCGATCGCCGAAACGTCAGGGCCTCTTTGGCCGAGCTTGCGTTTGATCATGCGGATGTCCTCCTCAGGTTTGATCGTAACCTAAGGGCAAAGGCTGGTATCGATTAGCCGGTGATATCGGCATGGGCTTATGAGTTGGGTTCATGAATGTCGCCCGACGAACTGGAAAGCGGCGAATTGCAAAAGGGCGGGCGAGGGCTGGTTTGCGCTGAAGGCCGATGGCGTGACGTCATGACGCCAGCCGGAAGGCTCCGCTTTGCACGGCTTCGATAACCGCGCCCAGCGTCTCTTTCCTGCCTTGCCCATCCGTCGACAGAACATGTCGCTCAAACGCACCCAGCGATGAGAACTGTCGATGGAGCTCTGCAATAGGGCCGGGATCGGTCAGCGTATCGCCGCCACGCTCCCGGCAGCACCGGATGGCGACATCGAGCGGCGGACGCAGAATCACGTAGTGGAGGGGTGTCGCGATTTTCCGGAACGGTTCCAGGAACCACGGCCCGACAATGCCGTCCACGACGACGAAGTAGCCTCCGCCGGCATAGCCCGCCGCGGCCTTCGTCAACACGTCGACGACAACGATGTTCTGTTCATGAGCTTCCGGCAGATAGGGCGGGATCACGCCGTTCTTGATGAAATGCCAGAAGTCGTCGGAATGAAGATGGACCTTCGGCGAGCCGGGCTCGCTGGCGAGCGCCTCGGCCGTCGTGGTTTTTCCGGAGCCCGGCGGCCCGGTGAGAATGAGAACTTCACCCGTGTGATCCATCGCGCGGCAATTTCGCACGAAGCAGCATCGTTTCGCAATTAGCCGATAGGGGGTGGGTAATAGCCCGGTATGCCCCCTTCGTTCCGAGGACGCCGCTGAAGCGGCAGCTACTCCGGCAGTCCCGCCATCCTGAGAGCCTCGATATATCGATTGCGATCGTCCGGTCGCCGGAATGGTGGCAGCACGTCGGCGAGATTGGAAAGCCGGAGGGCGGGGTCCATCAGGCACAGGCGAGTGATCGTTTCCCCGGCTTGCGCAAGCCGTCCGGCCATGGCCTGGCCCGCCGCCATCACGCGCATGGCGCTCGGGTAGTTCGGCTGGTGCCGTAGCGATTTTCCCGCCCAAGCGGCGGCGTCGTCATAATGGCCAGCGCAAAAATGCGCGAGGCCGGTGTTGAATTGCCAGGCGAACAAGCGCGGATCCAAAGGGCTGAGGCGCATGGCAAGAGCTGCGTGTTCGACGGCCTTATCGGGCTCGCCCAGGCAGGCCTTCACCCAGCTGCTGACGCCGAGCGCAGCGGCCAGGTTCGGGTTGAGAAAGACTGCGCGATCGATGCAGGCCGCACTGTCGTCAAGGTCACCGCCGACATAACCGATGACATATCCGCCGTAAGTGAGCGCAACCGCATCGTCCCAGCCGAGTTCGACCGCTCTGCGGGCCAGCCGGGTGGCTTCGGCGGTTTCCTCTGCGGGATTGAGCATCCAGCCGTTGCTCTTTCGGGTGGCGTAGCAGCGCGCCGCTCGGGCATGGGCTATGGCGAATTCCGGGTCACGCTCGATCGCCTTCATGAAAAGCCGTAGGGCCTCGTCGATGACCGATCTGTTGGTGATCGTCCGGTCGAAGGCCGCCAGGCCGCGGAGATAGTAGTCGTAGGCGTCGAGGCTCTCGGTCGGCTTGCGTTTGGCGCGCTCGATCTCAGCCTCCTCCACTTTCGGCGTTATGGCGCCGACGATGCTCGAGGCGACCTGATCCTGGAGATCGAAGACATTCGCCAGGGTTCCGTCAAAACGATCGGCCCAAAGATGTGTACCGGTCGACGTATCGATGAGCTGCCCGGCAATGCGCAGGCGGTCACCCGTCCGGCGCACACTTCCTTCGACCACATAGCGTACGTCCAGCTCGCGTCCGACCTGCTTTATGTCGACCGCCTGACCTTTGTAGGTGAAGCTCGAATTCCGTGCGATGACATAGAGGTGGCGGAATTGAGCAAGCGCGATGGTGATGTCCTCGACGATGCCGTCGGCAAAATATTCTTGCTCCGCATCACAGCTCAGGTTCTGAAACGGCAATACGGCAACCGACGGCCGGTCGGGATGTTTCGCCGGGGCTGGGAAGACCTGCGGCTGTAAGGCCACGTCGAGGCTGGGTGCCGTCCGCTGATGTTCGGATCCCTGGCGCGATTGCAGCGAAGCGGCCAGGGAAAAGGTCTCTGCCTCGGGTTCTGCCTGAAGATGCTTCTTCAAGAACGCCCGACAGGCTTCGAACTGGCGCAGGGCCGCGTTTTCGTGACCCCTGAGAGCGTGGATCCGCATCAGCGCCCGATGGGCGGCCTCCATGGTCGGGTCCACAGCCAGCAGCCTCTCGGCGAGCCCTTCGCAAGCCGATTCTTCCGCGGAGCCCGGCTCGGAGAACGCGAGGCTCAACCGCTCCACCAGCTGCAGCGCCTTGCGTTTATAGGTGCTCCGATAGGGTCCAAACCACTCATCCAGCCCGTCCGGAATGGCCTCGCCTGCGAGCACCTCGCCGCGGTAGAGATCGGCGGCGAAGGCGAGATCGGCCGTCCGGCCCGCCTCCAGTTTACGGTCGAAGATCGAAATGTCGGTTTCATCAGGACCTGTTATCAGCGCAACGGTCTCCTGATCCCCGTCGATGTAGACGGTGGCATCTCCCCCACTCGGGAACGATCGTCTGATATCCACCAGCGCCTGCCGCAGGCTATTGCGGGACTGCTCACTGCCTCGTCCCGGCCAGAAGGCTTCGGAAAGCAGTTCTCTGCGATGGCCACGGCGGCCTGCAAGCGCCAGGGCAGCAAAAAGAAGTGACGTCTTGCGCGTGGTGAAGCGGATTTGCCGGTGCTCCCGGGACATCACTTCAAGACCACCCAGCAACCTGATGCGCAAAGACCGTCTCCCAGATTTCGACCGCCACCGCAGAATAGCATTTCGGCAGATAGATTTAACACCGATTTAGCGGCGGCTTGTCGAAGTTTTCCTGGCCGTTCACGCTGAACCGAACAGCCGGAATACGCCCGCGTGTCAGGCTCCCATCTGCAAATCTCACACATGGGAGACTGAAAATGGCTCACACGGAAACTCACGCCGGCATCAGCGCGCCGAAAGGACAGTTGTTCGGGTTCAGGCCCAACAGCGTCGCAATGATCATCACTGCCCTGAGGAAGTGGCAGCGGAGCGTCGCAAGACGGAATGCATTGGCAGACATGACGCCCGACCAACTGAGGGACATCGGTCATCCCCGGGCCAATCGACCCGTGCTCGAAATCAAAGCGGGGCTGATGACGAAGTTGATGTCGATGCGATAATCGGAACGTTCCACCGTGCGGACGCGTCGGCTGTCGGTCGACAAGGCGAGGATCCAAGGCGCAAGCTTTGAAGGCAATCATTGATTCCTCCGAGGATGTAATGCCGATCGATTTTCAGCATGCACAGCCCCGTCAATGATTGGCGGGTTTTTTTGCTGTTCGGCGGCAGGTGAGCTGTGGGTGTGGGCGAGTCCGCTCTGTCGGGGCAGGGACCACTGATCTGGCATTCCCCCTTCGCCATCAGAGTCGTCTGTTTTCCCGCCGCGGCGATTTCGACTATGATGGGACGAGGGAACGATAGGGGGCACGGCATGATCGATCATATCACCATCGCAGTGAGTGACCTTGAGAAGAGCAAGCTGTTCTATGAACGCGCTTTCGGCCCTCTGGGTTATCGTCTCTCCTTCGGAAAGGAGGGCGTGTTCTGGGCCTTCGATGTCGGTGGCAGCCTGTTCGAAATCCAGCGCACCGAAGACAAGCCGCCTCTGACGCGTGTGCACGTTGCCTTCCGGGTTCGGAGCAGGGCGGAGGTCGAGGCGTTTTATCGGGCCGCGCTCGACGCCGGCGCCCGGGACAATGGCGCGCCTGGCCCGCGGCCGGAATATGAAGAGAACTATTATGCCTGCTTTGTTCTCGATCCCGACGGATACAATATCGAAGCGATGCTCAATGAGCCGGCGCCGCAAGGGTGAGGCGCAGGGCTCCGCCCAAAAACTGCAATCGAGGGGGAGGCGGATATGTCGAGTTTCAGGAACGCCGTCGTCTCTTTGCCCGGCAAGGAGCGCGTGGCGAGGACGCCCTTTGGCGCGAGGATCGTCATCCATGCCACGGCCGCCGAGACCGGCGGCGCGTTCGGGATGTGGGAAACCTTCACACCGCCCGGTCATGGCCCGGCCCCGCACACGCATACGCGGGAGACGGAAGTCTTTCGGGTCATCCGCGGGCTCTATCGATTCCAATGCGGCGACGAGGCGTTCGACGCGCCTGTGGGAACCGTCGTCGTTCTGCCGCCACATGTGCCGCACAGCTGGCGAAACATAGGCGACGAACCCGGCCAGATGTTCGGCACGGTCACGCCAGGCGGCTGCGAGCAATTGTTCATCGATATCGAGGCTTTTGGTGCTGATACGCCCGAGAAAATCGCGGTGATCGAAGCGCGACTGGGGATCATCAACGACATCACGCTTGCCCTCGGATTGACAGGCCTGCAACCGCGCTGATCGTCCATCAGGGTGTCGATCGGATCCAGTTCAGACCTGCGCCATCGCCCGCCACAACAAGTCTCATTGGAGCGGCTCTTTGACTTGGGCATCGGCCCTCTTGCATCTCAGCCTTCAGTTTCGATGACAGCGGCAAGATCGGCAGTTGTGAACGGCTTGGTCAGCACCGGTCGGCCGGCAAAGGCGGGATCGATACCCGCTGGCCCATATCCGGTCGCGAAGGCAAACGGGATACCGCGCTGCTGAAGGACTGCCGCCACCGGGAATGACTGATGCCCGGCGAGGTTCACATCGAGAATGACGAAATCAAGATTACCGTCGCCGGCAACCTCCAGCGCCGTGGGCAATCGCGCGGCTGTCGCGACCACTTCGTGACCGAGGTCCATGAGCATGTCCTCGATCATCATGGCGATGGTCATTTCATCTTCAACGACAAGGACGCGCTTGGCCATGTCATTCATTCCGCAGACGATCTGCGGGAGCGTCGAGACGGAAGGAAAAACCCGTTTCGGCGAACGAGATATCCACACTGCCTCCGGTCTCCGCGGCAAGGCCGCGCTGGATGAGGACCGTGCCGAATCCCTTCCTTTTCGGCTGCTCGACACGCGGTCCGCCATGTTCGTCCCAGTCTATGCGGTAGCGTTGCGTTCCGTCGTCGATGATTTGGAGGGAGCATTTGACACTGACGGCGCCGCCATCATTCGACCATGCGCCATGACGGACAGCGTTTGTGCCGAGTTCGTGAAAGGCCATGGTCAGCGCCAGGGCCGTTTTTGCGGAAACCCGGATATCGTCTCCGGTCAGCTTCCATCGCTCGCCGTCCGGCCGATGCGGAACGGTCGCCTGGTCGAGCGTCTGTTTCAACGACGCGCTGCTCCACAGTTCGCCTGTCAACAGATCATTGGCACGGCCGAGCGACACCAGCCGCGCCGTGAAACTGTCCAGTGCACGAGGGATGTCTTCAGCATCGCGGAAGGTGCGGTACGCAAAAGCCTGCACCATCGCCAGATTGTTCTTAACGCGATGGTTGAGCTCATGAACGATAAGTTCCAGCTGTTGCTGCTTGCGTCGCCGCTCGGTGATATCGGTCGCGGCCCCAAACCATTCGACGATAGCGCCGCCGTCATTCAAAACTGGAACCGCTCGTGACAGCACCCAGCCGGTACTGCCGTCGGCCCGCCGGACGCGATGCTCACATTCGAAAACACCCTTGCTTGTGATGGCCTCGTCGATCACCGCCTGGATCGCGGGAATGTCCTCGGGAAACAGATAGGCCTCCTGCCACGCGACAGTTGGATTGGCCGTGTCTGCGAGAACATTGCGACCGTCGAGCTGCTGCATCTCCTTCCAGTCGGCGCTCATACGGTAGACGATGTCGGTCGTCGCAGTCGTGAACGCCCTGAACCTCTCTTCGCTCTCGCGCAGCCGACGCTGGGCAAGGACGCTTTTCGTGGTTTCGACGACGATCGCGATGACGCCGGCGGGTTTTCCGCTTTCGTCGAGGACGGGCGAATAGTCGAGGTTCATCCAGGCAGGAGCCGGACTGCCGTGGCGCAACAACGTCAACTCCTGATTCTCGTAGGCGAGTGTTTTCCCTGACAGTCCGACCTTCATCACATTGTCATTAAAGTCGGCAATTTCGCTCCAGCCCTCGCGGACCTTCGAACCGAGAAGATCCGGATGACGGCTGCCTGCGAACACGGAGTAGGCGTCGTTATAGATCATCACGCCGTCTTCGCCCCAGAGAAGAACGATTGGCACGGGTGAAAGCAAGAGCATATTGGTGGCCGTCTTCAGACTTTGCGGCCAGAGGTCGAGAGGACCGAGCGGCGTTTTGCTCCAGTCGCGGGTCTGGATCAGCCGGCCAATTTCTCCGCCACCGACAGGAAAGCGAGCTGTAAGTGGCTGAGGGGATTCGGAATCCAAGGCTCGCTCCAAATTTTGATGGTGTTTCTAATTAGCGCATCCCTTGATTTTTTCCACCCATGGATGTCGTGGCTTCTCCCTACCAACCTCTCTTGAGCATCGGCGCTTATTGAGCCGATCACCCTCTACGCCCGCGCCATCGCCCGCCAGGCGGCCGGCGGGGTGGAGAAGGCGCGGGAGAAGGCGCGGTTGAAGGCGGCTTCGGTGGCATAGCCGGCCTCGTAAGCTATCGCAGCGATCGGCTGGCTTGTGGTGGCGAGCGCCACGCTTGCGAGGTAGAGCCGCCAGTCCCTGATATAGCGGATCGGCGAGGTCGAGAGCACCGTCTGGAAGCGATCGGCGAGGGCGCTGCGCGAGAGGCCGGAGGCCGCCGCCAGTTGCTCCAGCGACCAGTCGCGTTTGGGATCGTCATGAATGAGGGAGAGGCAGCGCGAGAGCGCGGGGTCGCCGAGCGCTGCCAGCCAGCCGACGGAACGCGACTCGGCCATCATGATCTGATGGCGCAGGATCTCGATGAAGATGATTTCGGTCAGCCGCGGCAGCATCGAGACGCCGCCGGCGCGCGGCCTGTCGACCTCCTCGACCATCTGGCGGATGGTGGCGCGCAGCCAGTCGCCGTCATTGGCGGCCCGCGTTCTGACATGGATGAGCCTGGGCAGCGCCTGACGCAGCGGGGCAAAGCTCAGCCCGTCCCATTGCAGATAGCCGCAGAGCAGCCGCACGCCTTGCACCGCCTCGCCGTAGCGCAGCACGGGAATCTCACGCCACGGCTTTTGCGGCAGGTCGCGGGTCGGCAGCACCAGCTTGCCGTCTCCTCCCGCGCCGAGCTGATGGCCGGTGGCGAAGGGAAAGACCAGCACGTCGCCCGCCTCGAGATCGGTCTCTTCACCTTCCGTCTTGAGCCAGCAGTGGCCCTCCACAACGATGTGAAACGGCATCGTGCCCGAAGCCTTCGCCGAAAGGCTCGCCAAGGCCGGCGTGGCATCGGTCTGCCAGTCGCCCGTCGGCATGAAGCAGAACTGCAGTGATCCCGACAGGCGGATCGTCGACAGCAGCGCCGACAGCACGTCGTCACGCGCGACACCCGCAGCGCCTGGATTTTCGGACAAGGCTTCACGCATTCCGGCCAAATACGCGCCCCGCGCACCCTCCTATCATCAGCTCGTTCAAACCGGGTGAACGCTGTTCACCCTGACAAACGGGAGAATACTATGCAAACCCAAAGCGACAAACTGGTCGTGCTCGTCACCAAAGGCATCGAATCCGAACTTTCCTCCGTCGCCTTCACCATTGCCAATGGCGGCATCACCGCCGGGCTGAAGGTCTCGGTGTTCCTCACCAGCACCGGGATCGACCTGGTGCGCAAGGGCGGCCAGCGCATGACGCATGTGCCGCCGCTCGATCCGCTGTCGAGCCTGATCGAGAATTTCCAGCAGCGCGGCGGCACGATCTGGGCTTGCCCGCCCTGTGTGACCTCGCGCGGTTATACGCAGGAAGACTTGCTCGACGGCGTCGTCATCGTCGGTGCCAGCGCCATGCATGCCGAGATCAAGGAAGGTGCTGCGACGCTGTCGTTTTGACGATACTCGGCCGGGATGGGCGGGAGTTTGGGCGGCGTCTCCCGCCGGTTTCTTCAGGCTTTGCGGATCGGCGACAGGTGCTGAGAAATACCAAGCGCCTATTCTTGCATTCGGCAATATACTTGTGAGATTGTATCGATATACGTGCGATAATGCCTGGTGCGGGCAGCGCGGGGGCTTCGATGACATCCGTGAGGGTCAATGAGCTGATATCGGTGGCGGGGCAGCCCGACGCCGCAGGTTTTGCCGCCTTCGCGGCTGATGGCTTTGCCGCCATCATCAATGCCCGGCCGGATGGCGAGGAGCCGGGGCAGCCGGGCAATACCTCGGAAAAGGCTTCCGCCGCCGCCGCCGGGCTCGCCTATAGCTTCGTGCCGGTGAAGGGGACCGAGATCACCGAGGCCGACATCCGTGCCTTCCAGGCAGCGATGGCCGAGGCCAAGGGACCGGTCGTCGCCCATTGCAAGAGCGGCACGCGGGCGTTGACGCTCTACGCGCTGGGCGAGGTGCTCGACGGGCGGATGAAGCCCGGGGATGTCGAGGCCTTCGGTCAAAACCTCGGCTTCGATCTTGCCGGCGCGCGCCGCTTTCTGGAAAAGCGGGCAGGGCAGGCGGCTCATGTGAAGGCCTTCTTCGAGCCTCGCACCTGCAGTGTGCAATATGTCGTTTCCGATCCGGCGACGAAACGCTGCGCCATCATCGACCCGGTGCTCGATTTCGACGAGATGTCGGGGGCGACGGGAACGGCCAATGCCGACGCCATCCTCGCTCACATCGAAAGTGAAGGGCTGACGGTCGAGTGGATCCTCGACACGCATCCGCATGCCGATCACTTCTCCGCCGCGGATTATCTGCATGAGAAGACCGGCGCACCGACGGCGATCGGCGCCCATGTCACCGAAGTGCAGATGCTCTGGAAGGAGATCTACAACTGGCCGGCGCTTAAAACCGACGGCTCGCAATGGGACCGGCTGTTTGCCGATGGCGACACGTTCGAGATCGGCGCGCTCAAGGCCCGCGTGATGTTTTCGCCCGGGCACACACTCGCCTCAGTGACCTATGTGATCGGCGACGCCGCCTTCGTGCACGACACGGTGTTCACGCCGGATTCCGGCACAGCGCGAACCGATTTTCCGGGCGGCAGCGCTAGCTCCCTCTGGCACTCGATCCAGGCCATCCTATTGCTGCCCGAGGAGACCCGGCTCTTTTCCGGCCACGACTACCAGCCCGGCGGCCGCCACCCGCGCTGGGAAAGCACGGTGACCGCCCAGAAAAGCGCCAATCCTCATATCGCAGGCATCGACGAGGCTGGCTTCGTTGCGCTGCGCCAGGCGCGCGACCGCACGCTGCCGAAGCCGAAGCTGATGTTGCATGCGCTGCAGGTCAATATCCGCGGCGGGCGGTTGCCCGAGCCGGAGGAGAACGGCCGGCGGTATTTGAAGATACCGCTGGATGCGTTGTAGGGGCGGAGTGAATAGAACGGCGACGGCGTCTGGACGATTGCGCCGCCGGACAAAGGGCTGAGTATCAGGAACGACCTTTGCCATCGAGCAATTCTGATACTGGAAGCGGCAGGTCTGGATGTGCACGACATAAATCGAGCAGATCTTCTCTTGCATCAGGGTAATCCTGAAGCGCTGCGCGACGGTACCATTTGAAAGCCTCTGTCAGATTGATCTCGCAGCCCACGCCGTGCTCTTTCATTTGGGCTAGCCTGTATTGCGCACCGGCATGATCCTGGTTTGCGGCCTGGCCGTACCATCTTACGGCGTCTGTTGGATCGATATCGCAACCGTCGCCGTCCTCTCTCATCAAGCCCAATAAATACTGTGCGTCGGCATGGCCTTGACTGGCGGCTCTATCAAGCCACTCGACGCCTTCCGGCGCGCTCTGTGCAACGCCGTCCCCCATGAGATACAGGCCAGCCAGGAGGAATTGCGCATCGACATGACCTTGTTCGCCCGCTTTCCGAAGCCATCTCGCGCCTTCGGCTTTATCCCCGGTGACACCTTCACCTCGTGCGGTCATATGGCCTAATTCAAATTGTGCTTGTGCATCGCCTTGCTCGGCTGCTTGGCGAATTGCGTCTATCCTGGCTGCGGCGAGATCGGTGCTATCCGGATTGCTCATTGCTACATCAGACCTCGTTGAAATCGGTGGCGCCAAAGCTATGTCGGGGGCCCGCCTTCCGCAATCCGTCGTGACGCACGCCGACTGATGACCCGACGCCAGCGCCGCAGACGATAGCTTTTGCGCGAGGGTGCTGGCGAGTTTTGCTTCGAGGTCTCGCAATTTGCCGCGGTGGGCCGGCACGATCCTCCGCAATAATCATTGACGTTAGGCAGGTCTGCGACGTAACTGGGTTCGACGGTTCCCTGAAGATGACTCCAAGGGGATTAATAGGGAACACGGTGAGGACGACCCAGTAGGGACCGAGACCGTGGCTGCCCCCGCAACTGTAAGCGGATTGTCGATCATCTCAGGAGTGGCCAGCGACTGGCCATCTCTGAAGGGCCTATGGCCCTGCCACTGCGGATATCGCGGGAAGGCGGATGTAACGACGGATATCCGCAAGCCAGGAGACCTGCCGTCAATCACGATCCAATCAACCGGGCGGGGATGCCCGGACAAGGAACAGATATGATTGACCTGCTGAACCTTCGCCGAATTCCGGCATGCATCCGTCTCGATTGGGCCTCCTGCGGCTAGGGCACGCCTAAGCGTGCTTTCGGTCCGCGCACATGCGCGGAACGGCCGTGATTTTTTCCTTCATCGAGGTTTTCCATGCGCCAGATTCTCGCCGCCATGACATATGCCTTCGGGCTTGCCGGCCTTGCGGCACCAAGCCTTGCCGCGACGCACTACCCCCTGACCGTCAGTAATTGCGGCCAGCAGGTGACTTTTCAGAAGGCGCCCGCCAGGATCGTTTCGATCGGCCAGGGTATGACCGAAATTCTTTTCTCGCTCGGCCTTGCCGACAAGATCGCCGGGACGGCCGTCTGGGTCGGTCCAGTCCTGCCGCAATATGCCGAGGCCAACAGCAAGATAAAGCGGCTTGCCGACAACGATCCGAGCTTCGAATCCGTCGTCGGGCAGGAGCCCGACCTAGTGGCGGCCGAGTTCGAATGGCATGTCGGCGCGCAGGGCTCCGTCGGCAAGCGGGAACAGTTCAAGGATCTCGGGATCAATACCTATCTCGCGCCGGCCGATTGCATCGCCAAGGTCAACACAGATGGCGGCGACGGCGTGCGTGGGGAATTGTTCACGATGGACCTGATCTACCGGGAAATCGCCGAGCTCTCGGAGATTTTCGACGTGAAGGACCGCGGCGATGCGCTGATTTCGGCGCTGAAGAAGCGCGAGGCGGATGCTGTCGCGTCGATATCGGGCGCATCGGGCAAGAACCTGCCCGTCGTCTTCTGGTTCTCCAGCAAAGAGGTCAGCGGCGACGCCTTCATCGCCGGCAAGAACAGCGCGCCCGCCTATATCCTGAAGACGATCGGTGCGAAGAACGTCGTCACCACGGAAGAGGAATGGCCGCTGGTGGGTTGGGAAACCATCACCCAGGCGAACCCTGCCGTCATCGTGCTCGCGACCATGGACCGCCGCCGTTATGCGGCTGACGATCCTAAGGTCAAGGTCGATTTTCTTGAGAGCGACCCTGTGACCAAGGAGCTCGACGCGGTCAAAAACAAGCACTTCGTGATGATGGACGCGCAGTCGATGAACCCGACGATCCGCACGATCGATGGCATCGAGACATTGGCGAACGGCATCAAGTCCTTCGGCCTGGCGCAGTGAAGGCAATGTCGGTCAGGCAACAGGGATGGTGGGCGCTTGCCGCGCTCACCATTGCCGCACTTCTCCTGCTCGGGCTGATGATCAGCCTTGCCGTTTCCATCGGCGAGATCGCAATTCCCGTTGCGACCACGGCGGAGGCGGTCTCGAACCGGCTGTTCGGAACGAATTTCGAGATCAGCCGCATCCACCAGGGCATCGTCTGGGATTATCGTCTGAGCCGCGCGCTCGTCGCGGCCAGCGCCGGCGCATCGCTCTCGCTCTCCGGTGCGATCCTGCAGGCGCTGCTGCGCAATCCGCTGGCCGAACCCTATGTGCTCGGCATCTCCGCCGGCGCCTCGACGGGCGCCGTCTGCGTGATGATCCTCGGCTTCGGCTACGGTATTCTCGGCCTCTCGAGCGGCGCCTTCATCGGTGCGGTGATCGCCTTTCTGCTGGTCGGCTTCCTGGCAACGGGTGCGGGAGGAAGCGGCGAGCGCATCATCCTTTGCGGCGTCGCCGGTTCGCAGCTCTTCAATGCGCTGACCTCCTACATCGTGACGACATCGGCGAATGCCGAGCAGGCGCGCGGCATCCTGTTCTGGCTTTTGGGTTCGCTCAGTGGCGTGCGCTGGCCCGATGTCTATCTGTCGGTGCCGATCGCGCTTGCCGGCTTCATCATCTGCATGGCCCATGTGCGGGCGCTGGACGCCTTCGCTTTCGGCACGGATGCTGCCGCCTCGCTCGGCATTGCCGTACGCCGCGTCCAAATCGTGCTGTTCGGCATGACGGCGGCGATGACGGCAAGCGTCGTTAGCATGGTGGGTTCGATCGGCTTCGTTGGCCTCGTCATCCCTCACGCCGCCCGCTTCCTCGTCGGGCCGGGGCATGGGCGGCTGCTGCCGGCAACAGCGCTCGGCGGTGCGATTTACATGGTCGGCGCCGATATTGTTTCGCGCGTCATCATTCCGCAGCAAATCCTGCCGATCGGCGTCGTCACCGCGCTTTTCGGCGCGCCGGCCTTCGCCATCATCCTCTATCGCGTGCGAGGGAATGCATGAGTATCAGCGTCGACGAGGTAAGCTTTGCCGCCGGCGATACCGTCATCGTCAACGGCGTCAGCCTAACGGTGGAAAGGGGCAAGGTGTTCGGCCTGCTTGGGCCGAACGGTTCCGGCAAATCGAGCCTTCTCAGATTGATTTGCCGGCTGCGCAAGGTTCGCAGCGGCGTCATCCGGCTGGGTGATGACGATATATCCTCGCTGTCGCGCGCAGCGCTTGCGCGGCGCGTCGCCTTCGTCGAGCAGCAGACGACGACGGATACGCAATTGACGGTGCGCGACGTGGTGCGGCTCGGCCGCACGCCGCATCGCGGGCTGTTGTCGTCCTGGGGCGCCGGAGACGACGCAGCCGTCGACGAGGCCCTGTCGCGGACGGGCATGCGGGAGAGGGCGGGCCAGCTCTGGCAGACGCTGTCGGGCGGTGAGCGCCAGCGCGTCCATATTGCCAGATCGCTGGCGCAGGCGCCGAGCGAACTGATGCTCGACGAGCCGACCAACCATCTCGATATCCAGCATCAGCTCGACATTCTCTCGCTGATCTCGAAGCTCGGCATCACCTGCATCGTCGCGCTGCACGATCTCAATCTGGCGGCGATGTTCTGCGACAGGCTGGCGGTGCTTCAGAAAGGCGAGGTCGTCGCCTCGGGGGCGCCGGAGGAGGTGCTGACGGAGGATATGATCGGCCGGGTCTTCGGCGTTCGCGCCCATGTCCAGAAATCGGCCGTGCACGGCCGGCATCATATCCAATACGTCATGGATTGAGGAATGGCGGGGAATTTCGATCTCAAGAGGAGGTATGGCCTCGCTAGCCTTTTTCCCGGACTGGCGTATTATTTCCTGCGGTCGAATGGAGTTTCGAGATGCTCGAACGAAATCAGCTTCCCCTGCGCCCTGTCGCACCCGGCTTCGCTGTCGCCTGGGTCGTCGTCATTTCAGGTGCGAGCGTCGCTCTCAGCCTGCTTTTCGCCTGCATAACGCCCTTCGTGGCCTTGGCGGCGGTATCGGCTGTCATTCTTCCCCGGCGGATGGCGGTGACGGCGGTTCTGCTGGCCTGGCTCGCCAACCAGATGGTCGGATATCTCGTGCTCGGTTATCCCCAGACCTGGGACAGTTATGCCTGGGGTCTGGCGATCGGTATCGCGGCATTTGCGTGCCTGGCTACGGCGCTCGGGGTACTTCGTCTGTCGACAGATCTTACCGTTACGATGGCCGGCGCCTTCCTGGCCGGGTTCGTTGCCTATGAAGGCGCGCTGTTTGCTGCAACGGCGGTGCTTCCGTCAGGTGAGGGCGCGTTTTCGGCAGCGGTGGTGGCGAATGTTCTGCTAATCAATTCTCTCGCGGCGATCGGGCTCATCTGCCTGCATGCCGGCGCGGCGGCCAGCCGGGCGCTTGTCGCAAGACAGCCGGGAACGGTGTTGTCTTAGGCTTCAGGCGCCGAAAACCGCATTGTCTCCCGCAGCAGCTCGATGGCCTCTGAGACCGATGGCCCTTTGACCGGTGGCGGCTCTGCGCGTTCGCAGAACTCGCGCCAGACAAACAGCGTCAGTTCCGCGCCACCCGTTGCGGTTTCCCCTGGCCCCTCTGCGAAATTCTCGAGCAGACGATAGCGAGCGTCCTTCCAGAACAACTCCTCCACCCAGTCATATATCGGGATCACATGAAAATGGATCGGGTAACCAGGCGAGTGCCCGTATCGGCCGATATAGACGCGCTGAGCATTCAATTCAAAGCACTCTGAGCTCTTGCCAGCAAAGGGCCGAATTCAGCCAAAGCATCTTCGGACAAATCCGACAGATCGTTGGTGTCGGTCTTGGAGCTGATCATGAGGTAACCGGGAAGGGCAGAATTGATGCGGTGGTTCACAAACCATCCTGCCGTCTCGGCGACGTGAAAGTGCTGGGGAATCTCCACGGACTTACTCCTGATGCACCCTTCAGGGGCTTCGATGAATCCCGCTAGAGGCCGGTATCGCGGTGACGTCAGAAAGGACGCTGTAACACATTGGATTGCTGCATCATTTTATTCTTAAATCGACTCCGATTTAAGGTATGGGTTGAGATAGCAGCCGGCAACGGTTATTTGGTGCCGACCTGCAAGCGGACTCTCCGCGAACGACAAGGCGCATAGCTCCCATGATCCCCGATTTCCTCGTCACCCATTCCGGTGGCTTTCATGCCGACGAATTGCTGTCGAGCGTCATCCTGACCCGGCTTTTCCCGCAGGCGCGGATCGTCCGCAGCCGGGCGCCGGAGTGGATCACGCCGGGCGAAGACCGGATCATCTATGATGTCGGCGGAGCCTATGACCCCGCTGCGGGGATGTTCGATCACCACCAGCGCGGCGCGCCGCTGCGCGACGATGGCCAGCCCTACAGCTCGTTCGGCCTGATCTGGAAGCATTACGGCCGTGATTATCTCACGGCCTTCGGCCTTCCCCAAGCACATGTGGAAGCGATGCATGGCTCTTTCGACGCCAGCTTCGTGCTGCCGGTCGATCTGACTGATAATGGCGCGCTCAGCCCCTCGGGGCCGTTGGCCGGGTTGACGCTGCCGGCGCTGCTGGAGACCCTGAAACCGGTTTTCGACGAAGCGGACCCTGAGGCCGATAACCGCGCCTTCCACGCGGCCCTTGCCATTGCCCGCAGTTTCGTTGAGGCCAGGATCGCCCAGAGTGCCGCAAAATTGCGGGCCGAGGCGATTGTGCATCGGGCAATCGAAGCTGCGGGGCAGGGGCGTGTTTTGGAATTGCCGAGGGGCATGCCTTTCCGTCCCGCCATCGTCAAGGCGAGCGCCGATCACCTGCTGTTCGTCGTTCATCCGCGCGAAAAGGACTGGTGCGTGACCGGCATCCGGCGCGCCGAGGAGGGGTTCGAGCTCAGGGCTGATCTGCCGGCGGCCTGGGCCGGGCTCACCAATGGCGCACTGGAGGCGGTTTGCGGCATAGAGGGCGCAAGCTTCTGCCACAACGGCCGCTTCATCGCCGCCGCCAGGACCCGCGAGGCGGTGCTTGCCATGGCCGATTTGGCGGTAAAGGAGGCGCTTTCAATCGGGGCGTAGTTAAATGGCGGCGGTTGAGGTTGCGCGAGGCCAGTATCATATCCAGTCCCGGCGGCAGGTCGCTGATCCTGTTGCCGCCCTCCGGACGTTCGCCCAGCCTTTCTGTGACGAAGGCGGTTTGCCCGTCTTCGCTATCCGGCCTGCAATGTCGCCATCTTGGCGCCGAAGCCGATGAAGACCACGCCTGTCGCGGCTTTCAGCCAGCGCTGGAAGCGCTGGTTGCGCGCAGCTCTGGCGAGCCTCGCAAAGAGCAGGACCATCGAGCCGAACCAGATGACGTTGAGGCTGGCATGGACGGTGACCAGAAGGAAAGCCTCGCCGATCGCGGCCCGGCCATTGGCATCGTGATAGATGAACTGCGGGAAGACCGCGAGGTAGAACATCGACACTTTCGGATTCAGGGCGTTGGTGAGGAACCCCTCGAGGAAGGCGCGGGGGAGATGCCTTACCTTACGGGAAGGGGCCACTGACGTTACGGAAGCATAACCGCGCCAAGCACCGACCAGCGCCTTGATACCGATCCAGCAGAGATAGGCGGCGCCAATCAATTTGACGACGAGGAAGGCCTGCGCCGACTGCGCCAGCAGCAGGGAGATGCCACAGATCGACAGGGTGCCGTGCACATAGAAGGCGGCGACGAAGCCGGCAATATTGGCGAAACCGGCGCCACGCCCCGAGGCCGGCACCGTCTTGGCGATGAGGATGCCGTTGGGCCCGGGGGAGATGATCAGCAGCGCGGTGACGAAAGCAAAAGACAGAATTTCAGCAATCGACATTGCGCGCCTTTCCTGGGCTGGTTTCGAGGGCGGCCTTGAAGCCGACGGTCAAGTATGTCGTCGCCGATACCGCCGTCAATATCCAATCCTCGAGGGTGACGGACCCGCCCGGGAGGACTGGACCAGGCCTGGCCCGCGTCCCAATTGTGGAAGCGATTGACTTGCTATCGTGAAGGACTAAGCTTTACGCCATACAACCACCACTCACACGCGAGAGATAACGGAGGGTGTGAGTGGCTGGCAACCTTGAGGAGGATGAGGTTTGCCATGGATTACCGTGTTGTTCTGCTGATCGGCGCATTCGTGATTGCTCTTTTCCCTGGTAACGCCGGGGCGCAGGAGGGCGATGCGACGGCGGGTGCCACCGTTTTCAAGAAATGCGCGACCTGTCATGTCGCCGATACCGATACGAACAAGGTCGGCCCGTCGCTGAACAAGCTGTTCGGCAGAAAGGCCGGGACGCATCCGAATTTTGCCTATTCGGCCGGAATGAAGGCTGCCGGCGAGGGCGGTCTCGTCTGGGACGAGACAGTGCTGCGCGACTATCTCCACAATCCGAAAGCGAAGGTGAAGGGCACGAAAATGGCCTTCGTCGGCGTGAAGGACGACAAGGAGATCACCGATCTCATCGCCTATCTCAAGCAGTATTCCCAATGATGGGCAGCAATACTCCAAACGACGGTTCGCGGCCGGCGGCGCATGCCTAAATTGCCGTAATTGCCGATATTTTCTATCTGTGCGATAATAAAACAGACTTTTTTGCGGAATGCGGTTTCACGGGTCGACTGCTCAGGGAGGAGCGGAAATGGCTGTCGTGCTGATCCTCGTCCTGATTGTCGTCGGCTCCGTGCTGTTCCATGTGCTGAGCCCGTGGTGGTGGACGCCGATCGCGTCCAACTGGACCTATATCGACAGCACCCTCGTCATCACCTTCTGGATCACCGGCATCGTCTTCGTGGCGGTGGTTTCGTTCATGGCCTATTGTGTCTTCCGCTTCCGGCACAAGCCGGGCAACAAGGCGCATTATGAGCCCGAGAACCGCAGGCTGGAATTGCTGCTGGGAGGAGGAACGGCGCTCGGCGTCGCGGCGATGCTGGCACCCGGCCTCATCGTCTGGAACCAGTTCATCACGGTGCCTGCCGATGCCGCATCGGTTGAGGTCGTCAGCCAGCAGTGGCTATGGAGCTTCCGGCTGCCCGGAGCCGACGGAAAGCTCGGCCGCGCCGAGACGCGCGACGTCACCCCGGAAAATCCGCTCGGCCTCGACAAGAATGACGCAAGCGGTCTCGACGACGTTATCATCGAGGGCGGCGAGCTGCATCTGCCGATCGGCAAGCCGGTGCACATATTGCTGCGCTCCGTCGATGTGCTCCACGATTTCTATGTGCCGGAATTCCGCGCCAAGATGGACATGATCCCCGGCATGATCACCTATTTCTGGTTCACGCCAACGCGGACGGGGACCTTCGAGATTCTCTGCGCCGAACTCTGCGGCGTCGGCCATCCGCAAATGCGCGGCACCGTCGTCGTTGACGAGGATGCGGACTACCAGACCTGGCTCGGGCAGCAGCAGACATTCACCCAGTTGACGGCGTCATCGGAAGCGTTGCCGCCGGCAAACTGAACCGGTCAGGCGGCGTGCCGGTTCAAGGAACCGGCGGGGAAAAGGGAGGAGAGAGATCATGGTCGAGATTCCATCCGGAAGCATTCCATCCGGTAGTGCTGGCGCCATCCCCTCCGCCGAAGTCGAGGATGTCGAGCTTTATCATCCACATAGCTGGTGGACGAAATATGTGTTCAGCCAGGATGCCAAGATCATCGCCGTGCAATATTCGATCACCGCCATCGCAATCGGCCTGGTGGCGCTGGTGCTCTCCTGGCTGATGCGGATTCAGCTCGCCTTTCCCGGCTATTTCGCCTTCATCGATGCCGATCACTATTACCAATTCATCACCATGCACGGCATGATCATGGTGATCTATCTCCTGACTGCGCTCTTCCTCGGCGGCTTCGGCAATTATCTCATTCCGCTGATGGTCGGCGCGCGCGATATGGTCTTCCCTTACGCGAACATGCTGAGCTACTGGATCTATCTGCTTGCGGTGCTGATCCTCGCCGCCGGCTTTTTCGCGCCTGGCGGCCCGACGGGGGCGGGCTGGACGCTTTATCCGCCGCAATCGGTTCTGTCAGGCACGCCTGGCGGCAAGGACTGGGGCATCCTCTTGATGCTCTCCTCGCTGATCGTCTTCATCATCGGCTTCACGATGGGCGGGCTGAACTATGTGGTGACCGTGCTGCAGGGGCGGGCGCGCGGCATGACGCTGATGCGGATGCCGCTCACCGTCTGGGGCATCTTCACCGCGACCGTGATGGCGCTGCTTGCCTTTCCCGCGCTCTTCGTCGCCTGCGTCATGATGATGTTCGATCGCGTGCTCGGCACCAGCTTCTTCATGCCCGCCATCGTCGAAATGGGCACGCAGCTGCAGCACGGCGGCGGCAGCCCAATTCTCTTCCAGCACCTGTTCTGGTTCTTCGGGCATCCGGAGGTCTATATCGTCGCACTCCCGGCCTTCGGCATCGTTTCGGATCTGATCAGCACGCATGCGCGCAAGAACATCTTCGGTTATCGCATGATGGTCTGGGCGATCGTCATCATCGGGGCGCTGAGCTTCGTCGTCTGGGCGCACCACATGTATGTCAGCGGCATGAACCCGGCCTTCGGCTTCTTCTTCGCCACCACGACGCTGATCATCGCCGTCCCGACGGCGATCAAGGTCTACAACTGGGTGCTGACGCTCTGGCGCGGCGACATCCACCTGACGCTGCCGATGCTTTTTGCGCTCGCCTTCATCGTCACCTTCGTCAATGGTGGTCTGACCGGCCTCTTCCTTGGCAACGTCGTCGTCGACGTGCCGCTGTCGGATACGATGTTCGTCGTCGCGCATTTCCACATGGTCATGGGTGTGGCGCCGATCCTCGTCATCTTCGGGGCGATCTATCACTGGTATCCGAAGGTCACGGGACGCATGCTGAACGACGTGCTCGGCCATATCCACTTCTGGATCACCTTCCTCGGCACCTATGCGATCTTCTTTCCGATGCACTATCTCGGCCTGCTCGGCGTGCCGCGTCGCTACTTCGAGATGGGAGAGACGGCCTTCGTTCCGCCTTCGGCCCATACTCTGAACATCTTCATCACCGTCATGGCGCTGATCGTCGGGGCCGGGCAGATGGTCTTCCTGTTCAATCTGGTCTGGAGCCTTTTCCGGGGCAGGGAGTCCGGTGGCAATCCATGGCGGGCAACGACGCTCGAATGGCAGACGCCGCAGACGCCGCCCGCGCATGGCAACTGGGGTAAGGATCTGCCTGTCGTCTACCGCTGGGCCTATGACTACAGCGTGCCGGGGGCGGCCGAGGATTTCATTCCGCAGAATGTGCCGTCAGGCGGCGGCGTAACCCGGGAGATCCACGCATGAACGTCATCCTGGTCTTCCTTGCCGCCATCGGCGCCATCATCTTCTGGTGGCTGGCAGGGCAACGGCTGAGCTCGAAGCCCTGGCTGGAAACCGGGTCAGTACAGCTGCCGGCTCATGACGGCGTCGACCGGCAACAGTCGCCCGCGCCGGCAGTGAAAATCGGTCTCTTCGTGTTTCTCGGCGTCGTCGGCGCCGTCTTCAGTCTTGCCGTCAGCGCCTATTTCATGCGCATGGCGTCCGCCGATTGGTGGGCAATGCCGGTTCCGCGCCTCCTCTGGGTGAACACCGCAGCACTCGCCTTGAGCAGCGCCGCGCTGCAATGGGCCAAACGAGAAGCGGGGCATGGCCGCATGGAAAACCTGCGGCCGGCGCTTGCCGCCGCGTTTGTCCTTGCCGTCGCTTTTCTCGTCGGACAGGTCCAGGCATGGCGGGAGCTGGTATCAGCCGGCTACGTGCTTGCCGACAATCCTTCCAACAGCTTCTTCTATATGCTGACTGGCCTGCACGGCCTGCATATCCTCGGCGGGCTTGCCGTGCTTTCGCACACGACGGTCAGGGCATTCTCTACCGACATTGCGCCGGAGAGGCTGCGCCTCAGCGTCGATCTTTCCGCCATTTATTCGCATTTCATGCTCGCCGTCTGGCTCTTGCTCTTCGCGCTCTTTGCTGGCTGGGCGAATGATTTCGTCGATCTCTGCCGCACACTTCTGAACTAGGAGATTTGCAGATGGCACAGACTATCGGGATACACGGTGAGCCAGACGTAAGGCCCGCCGGCCTGCGCGGTGTCGCCGCCGATTTCAGTTCGGATCAGCGCGCCTTCAAGACCGCCTCCTGGGGCAAGGCGATGATGTGGATCTTTCTGCTCAGCGACACCTTCGTCTTCGGCTGCTTCCTGATCGCCTATATGACCGCCCGCATGTCGACGCCCGTTCCATGGCCCAATCCGAGCGAGGTCTTCGCGCTGCATATCGGCGGCCAGGACGTGCCGCTGATCCTGATTGCGATCATGACCTTCGTGCTGATCTCCAGCAGTGGCACCATGGCGATGGCGGTCAATTTCGGCTATCGCCGCGACCGCCGCACGACGGCGATCCTGATGCTGCTGACGGCCGTTCTGGGCGCATGTTTCGTCGGCATGCAGGCCTTCGAATGGACGAAGCTGATCACCGAAGGCGTGCGCCCCTGGGAGAACCCGTGGGGAGCGGCACAGTTCGGATCGACCTTCTTCATGATCACCGGCTTTCACGGCACCCACGTGACGATCGGCGTCATCTTCCTCCTCATCGTCGCCCGCAAGGTCTGGCGGGGCGATTTCGACCAGGAACGGCGCGGCTTTTTCACCAGCCGGAAAGGCCGCTACGAGGCCGTCGAGATCATGGGCCTCTACTGGCACTTCGTCGACCTGGTCTGGGTCTTCATCTTCGCGTTTTTTTATCTGTGGTAGGGCTCATATCTGTGGTGAGGTCGTCATGAGCGAAACAACGGCGCATGCACAAAGCCAAACGGTGCACGCACAAGCACACACCGGACAGCAGCACCCGATCCGGCTCTATCTCCTGGTCTGGGGCCTGCTCTTCGTGCTCAGCGCAGCGTCCTACATGGTCGATTATCTCGGCGTCCAGAGCTACTTGAGGTGGACGCTGATCCTGCTGTTCATGATGCTGAAGGCCGGTCTGATCGTCGCCGTCTTCATGCACATGGCCTGGGAACGGCTGGCGCTCGTCTACGCCATCCTGCTGCCGCCGCTGCTGGTGCTGGTTTTCGTGGCGCTGATGGTATCGGAAGCGGACTACACGATCTTCACCCGGCTCGCCTTCTTTGGGGCTGGGCCGTAGGGTCTGTTGGACAGGATCGATAGATCGGAGCGGACTTCGGCCATGACCCAGGAAATCCGGCTCTTTGGCCCTATTGCGGTTCGACCCGCCGTCCTTGCTCTCATATCCCAGTTCGAAAAGGCCACTGGATTCACAGTTGCGGTCAAGTGGGAGCTCAATCCTGTCGTCAAAAAGCAGATTGAAGCCGGGGGATCTTTTGACCTCGTCATCACCAATCCGAACCTGATCGAGGATCTCACCGCCTTGGGAAAAGTCAAGGCGGGGAGCGAGGTCGCATTCGGCCGGATAGCAATGGGGGTGGCGGCCAAGGCGGGCGGTCGGCCGCTCGACATTGGGTCGGTGGAAGCATTCAAACATGTGTTGAAGAGCGCCAGATCGATCGCCTACGCCAGTGAAGGAAGCAGCGGCGGCTACTTCTCCGGTTTGCTGGAACGCTTGGGAATAGCCGATGAGGTGAAGCCCAAGCTGGTGGCCATATCAGGAGGGCAGACAGCGCCGTCCGTAGGCCGTGGGGAGGCCGAGTTGGGCGTCGTTCCCGTGACTTCGATTATCGCCGCCGCTCCCGAGGTCATGCTTGTCGGTCGGTTTCCGGCAGAACTCCAAAGTTACATCGACTTCGCCATTGGCATCAGCGCCGATTCAACGGACGCAGAAGCTGCCAGGCAGCTGTCGGAATTTCTGACCTCGACAGCCGCTGATGACACCTTGGCGGCAAAGGGCGTCGAGCGCCGCCATCGAGCAGGCGCAACGCCCAAGGGAGCCTCACCCTGAGTTGCCCCGGCGTTAGATACAATGGCGCAAGAAGCGACGCTGCGGCGCGTCCTTCGAGGCGATCCTGCGGATCGCACCTCAGGAATGAGGGGCGTTGGAGATTGCCGCGCTTTGGCGTGGGCAGCAATCGGGCGATCTCCGTTGCCGTGCATCTTCGATCAACGTCTCGAAGATAGGTGGTTTCCTTTCTTCTCCCAGGACCGCAGCGCACGCCAGAGCACTGTGTTGTCTGCATAACCCAACACACGCGCAATCTCGGACATCGGTGCGACTTGTTGGTCGCCGAGATAATGGGCGGCGAGTGTCTGGCGGTGCTGGCGAACGAGATCGCGAAGCGACACGCCTTCCTCCGACAGTCGGCGCTGCAGGCTTCGCGGCGACATCTTCAGTTCGGCGGCGAGGGTTGCGACCGTGATCGGCCTTTGGCCGAGATAGATGCTGATCAGAGCCTGGACCTTTTCCGTGACGACATCACCGGCCGCTGGCTCGTTGACCAGATCGCCGATATGCCGCTCCAGGATTTCGATCAGGCTTTTGTCTTCCGAACGGTACACACGATCGGCATCCGCCTTGTTCATGACGATCCGGTTGCCGGATTGGCCGAACAGGATGGGCGCGCCATAGATGCGTTCCAGCACGCTGGCGTCGCGCGGGGCCTGGTGCTCAAGCTGGATTTCGATCGGCCGCCAGCCACGGCGGAAGCACGACCGGACGAGCTGACACGAGGCGGCAATCGTGAATTCGCTGTCCTGCCGGCGTGGCCACATGCTGGGATCGACGATCCGGTAGGTCCAGACAAAATCGCCATTCTCCTCGAACACGCCGGAACTGGTCGCGCCCTGGACCGCGTTGACATATTTCGACAGCCGTTCGAAAGCGCTGCGAATGGTCGGCGAGAGCGCAAAGAGCATGCCGATAGGGCCGATGTCGGCGGGCTTGAATCCGGTGCCCATGCGGGCTCCCAGTGCCGGTTCGCCGGTTATGGTCGCCGCATCCTCGAACAGCGCGACATAACGCGCCATGGGCAGGACAGCATAGGGGTCTTCCAGTTGCGAGCGCAGAATGCCGTGCGAAGCCAGAAGAAGGTCGGTTTTCCCGGATCTTTTATCGATTTGTTGCACCAGCGGGATCAAAACGGAGGCTCGAATTGAAGCAACTGCGGGCATGCGGCTGATCAAATGCGATGCAACTGCCATTTTCAGCGTCTCCGGTGACCTTCGTGGCGCGAATTATCGATTCATTGGCATAAACTGCAATTTCGGGGCCAGATCGCCGCGCTTACCTTCTTCGCAACAGACAAGCAAAGAGGGGTTCTCCATGACACTGGAAGCAAGCATACCCGCACCATCATCGCCGGAGCGTCGTCTGGCCAAGGACTCGGTCGGCCTCGCCCACATCGTGTTCTTCGTCGTTGCTGCGGCCGCGCCGCTCACGGCCGTCGTCGGCGCTTCGCCGGCCGCCTTCGCTTTTGGCAATGGCGCAGGGGTCCCCGGCGCTTTCGTGCTTGCCGGCCTGCTCTACCTGCTCTTCTCGGTCGGCTTCACCGCCATGAGCCGGCATGTGGGCGGGGCAGGAGCCTTCTACACCTATATCACCCATGGCATCGGCAAGCCGGCTGGCGTGGGTGGCGCCTTCATGGCGCTGGTCACCTATAGCGCGGTTCAGATCGCCATTTATGGCCTGTTCGGTTTCTTCATGGCCAATGCCATAGCGCCGCTTGGGCTGGTCCTGCCCTGGTGGGCTTGGGCCTTCGCAGCACTCGTCGTCGTGCTGGTCTGCGGTCAGCGTAACATCGCCTTCTCAGGCGCGATCCTCGGCGTCTGCATGATTGCCGAAATCGCCATATTGCTGGTTCTGGATCTTGCCATCGTCTTTTCAGGCGGCGGACCAGAAGGCATCAGCTTCTCCTCCTTTGCGCCATCGTCGGTCTTCGCGCCCGGTCTTGGTGTGGCGCTGGTCTTCGTCATCGGTTCCTTCATCGGCTTCGAAGCTACGGCCATTTTCGGCGAGGAAGCCGAAGATCCGGAAAAGACCATTCCCCGCGCCACCTATGTTGCCGTGCTGCTCATCACCCTCTTCTATGCTTTCTCCACCTGGGCAATCGTGCAATTCTACGGTCCGGGCAAGGTGCAAGCCTCTGCGGCTGCCAGCCTTGACAGCTTCTACTTCACCGCCGCCAATTCCGTGCTTGGCGCATGGTCGAGCCAGGCGATGAACGTGCTGCTGATCACCAGCCTGTTTGCCTGCATCCTGTCCTTCCACAATACGCTCAACCGCTATTTCTTCGCCCTTGGCCGTGAAGGCCTGGCCGCACAGGTGCTTGGCAAGGTTCACGCCAGGCATGGCTCACCCTATGCTGCAGGTCTGCTGCAAAGCCTGATCGCGGCCGTCGTCCTTGGCCTGTTCGTGATCTTCGGCGCGGATCCCTACACCGTCGTGTTCTCGTGGATGGCGGCGCTTGCGGGTATCGGTATCCTGCTGGTGCAGGTGCTTGTCTCGGTCGCGATCATCATGTTCTTCCGCAAGACGCCGAACAGCTACAGCGCCTGGACCACAATGACCGCTCCGACACTCGCGCTCCTCGGCCTCATTGGTTCTCTGGTGCTGGTCAGTTCCAATCTTTCACTCCTTTCCGGCAGCGAAAGCCTGATCGTCAAGGCTTTCCCCTATGCCATGGTGCTGGTGGGCATTCTTGGCGCGCTGTTTGCGATCCGGATCAAGAGATCCAAGCCCGCTCTCTACGCCTCGCTCGGAAAGGTCTTCGAATGAGTGCCGTTGCTGAATTTGCACCCGTCGATCGCCTTCTAGTTCTCGCGGTCGCGATCCTTGCCGGCGCAACATTGCTGGTTGCCGTCGAGGCCCACGCCTTCTGCTCGGTGTTCTGCATTCATGCAAACCAGATGATGATCGATACGCAGATCTGTTCCGGTCGATCCTGATCACCGCAGCTTGCGACGCGCCATGGTGCGTCGTCTCTCCCGAAACCAAGAGGCCCCGAAACCAAGAGGTATTTCAATGGACGCCGTTGTCGCAGTCCCCCATCCGCTCGATCCCCTGAGCCTCGCTGAGATCGCTTCTGCCGTTGCCATACTCAAGGATAGGCAGACACTCGCACCCACCTTCCGCTTTCCGATAACCCGGCTGGAGGAGCCGACCAAGGCGGATCTTGCCGCCCAACGCTTGGGCGACAGGCTGCCGCGCCTCGCCTTCATCCTGGCAATCGACATCAGCAATGGCGAAACCTTCGAGGGCATCGTCGACCTGACTACCGGCACGGTGTGCTCCTATATCCGGCTGCCTCTCGATGAACTGCCCTATGGCCAGCCGCCGATCATGCTGTGCGAATTCGAAACCGTTGAAGGCACCGTCAAATCCGATCCGCGCTGGATCGCTGCCGTCAAGAAACGCGGCATTACCGACGAGGATATTCCGCTCATCCAGATCGATCCTTTTTCCTCGGGCTATTTTGGCCGCGAGTTCGAGAAGGGAAAGCGCATCGTCCGCGCGGTGTCCTATTGGCGCGAGGATATCCGTGACAACGGCTACGCGCATCCGATCGAGGGCGTGGTGGCTGTGGTCGATCTGATCACCAACCGAGTGGTCGATCTCGTCGACGACGAGAAGATCATTCCGGTCCCGAGGAGGAAGCGCAATTATGGCCGCGAAACCTTCCCGGAACCGCGGCCCGATCTCAAGCCGCTGAATATCGTTCAGCCGCAAGGGCCGAGCTTTACTGTCGACGGCTGGAAAGTCGAATGGCAGAACTGGAGTTTCCGTGTCGGTTTCACCCCGCGCGAGGGCCTCGTTCTGCATGAACTCGGCATCAAGGATCAGGGTAGGCTTCGGCCAGTCGTCTTTCGCGCCAGTGTCACTGAAATGGTCGTGCCTTACGCCGACCCGACCGCGAACCACTATTGGAAGAGCGCCTTCGATGCCGGCGAATATGGCCTCGGACGCCTGGCCAATTGCCTCGAACTCGGCTGCGACTGCCTCGGCCATATTCACTATTTCGACGTGCCGGCGGCGGATGATTTCGGCCAGCCCTTCACCATGAAGAACGCCATCTGCATGCATGAGGAAGATTACGGCATCCTCTGGAAGCATTACGAATTCCGCAACGGTATTTTCGAAGTGCGCCGTTCGCGCCGCCTCGTCATCTCCTTCTTCGCAACCGTCGGCAACTACGATTACGGCTTCTACTGGTATCTCTACCAGGACGGCACGATCCAACTCGAAGCCAAGCTCACCGGCATCATCCAGACGGCGGCGGTCGCGACCGGCGAAACCTATCCATGGGGCGGCATGGTCGATGACAATCTCGGCGGTCCGACCCACCAGCATTTCTTCAATGCGCGCCTGCACATGGATGTCGACGGCGGCGACAATACCGTGACCGAACATGAGTTCGTGCCGCGTCCCTGGGGTGAAGACAATCGCTATGGCAATGTCTTCGATACCAGGACCCGTGTGCTGAAGCGCGAACTCGACTCCCCGGCCCTCGCCAATGGCGAGACCGGCCGTTACTGGAAAGTCTCCAACCCCAACATCCAGAACAGTGTCGGCAAGGCGCCGGGCTACAAGATTGTCGTCATGCCGTCGCCTGTCATGCTTGCCCAGCCGGATTCGACCGTTGCCCAGCGCGGCGGCTTCGCCAAGAAGCACATCTGGGTCACCGCCTTCGATGCCAGGGAAAAATATGCGAGCGGCGATTACCCAAACGTGCACGCCGGCGGCGACGGTCTGCCGGGTTATGTCAAGCAGAACCGTAATATCGAGAATGCCGATGTCGTGCTCTGGCATTCCTTTGGCCATACCCATGTCTGCAAGCCCGAAGATTTTCCGATCATGCCCGTGGAATATGCCGGCTTCACGTTGAAACCGAACGGCTTCTTCGCATCCAACATCGCCATGGACCTGCCGCCGGAAGGAAACGGCCAAAGTGTCGACAGTCGCCTGCAGCCTTCGCCCGACGACATCGGAAACGGTTCCTGCTGCCACACATAGCTGTAATACTACGGCTGTTCCTTTTTAAATTGCTTTTTGATAGTCCGACGGATTGTAAGAAAGGCAGGGAACAGAATGCAGTGGCTTCTCCAGCAGTTCGAAGATACCAACAAGCTGGCCGAGGCGCTCGACCAGCTCGGAATCTCCTACACATGGCACAAGGTCGTACCGTTTGTCGGCGAGCTCATCCCCGAGCCGGTCGTTGCTGATCCGGGTTCAGTGGTCATGTTCGGCTCCTACACGCTGTGGAAGAACGCCGAGGCGAACGGTTACCGGCCGGGTGTTTTTAAACTGCGTCCTTTTGTTCACGAACAGGCGTGGCACCCTTACCTCCTCAACGGTGCTGATGCGCTGTTCCTGACACTCCAGGATGTCCCCCAGCGTCTGGCGGATGACGGCAGGGACTGGTTCCTGCGCCCGGTCGACGACAGCAAGGAGGAGCCCGGAAATGTTAAATCGACCGGCGAGATCATCCGTATGGCAGAGAGGGTGCTGGCGCTCGACGAAGATGAAATCCCCAAGGGTTCACTTCGTCACGACACGCTGCTGATGCTCACCGAGCCCGTTCGCATCCTGCGCGAATGGCGTCTCTGGGTCGTCGACGGTCGGATCGTCACCTATTCGCTCTACAAAGACGGATCGCGTGTCGTCCATCGCCACGAGATTGATGACGATGCGCTGGACTTCGGGCAGCGCATGGTCGACATCAACGCCGGCTACTCCCAAGCTTATGTCATCGATGTCTGTCGGACGGAAGAGGGACTGAAGCTGCTCGAGACGAACTGTCTCAATGCCGCCGGGTTCTACGCCGCAGATCTCGTGAAGCTGGCGAGGGCGATCGACGGCCTGGCCCGCACCTGACGTCTTTCCGGCGAGGGAATGACGCTGTAGAGTTGCAGAATGTTTGCCCGACTATCCCACCCGGAGGCTCCGTATGGCTGAGGTCCTGTTGTTTCACCACGCACAAGGGCTGACCCCGGGTGTGCGCGCGTTCGCCGATGACATCAGGGCAGCCGGCCATATCGTGCACACGCCTGACCTGTTTAACGGACGCACATTCCCGAGCATCGAAGAGGGTCTCGCCTACATCGGGGAGATCGGATTCGACGAAGTCAGGGAGCGGGGTGTCCGGGTCGCCGACGAATTGCCGCCCGGGCTCGTCTATGCTGGGTTCTCGTTCGGCGTGCTGCCGGCGCAGAAGCTGGCGCAGACACGCCCCGGCGCCCGAGGGGCGTTGCTCTTCTATTCCTGCCTGCCGATCAGCGGCGAGTGGGCCTTCGGACCCTGGCCGGACGGCGTCGCGGTGCAGATCCACGGCATGGACAACGATCCGATCTTCACAGGTGAGGGCGACATCGACGCCGCCCGCGAGATCGTCGCGAAGGTCGAAGACGCGGAGCTTTTCCTGTACCCAGGCGATCAGCACTACTTTGCCGATAGCTCGCTGCCGTCCTATGACGCCGATGCGACCGCGCTGCTCACCCTCCGCGTGATCGAGTTCCTGAATCGCGTCTGATCCAGACATTCCGCGAGAGATCCGGTTTGGCTCCGGCAAGCCGTCCTGAGATGGGTGCCGTTCATCCTGCGTCGCGGCTTCGGCGCGGCGCGGACTATTCGGACGCCACGCAGAAATTGTTGCCTTCGGGATCATTCAAGACCGTGTAGCCATCTGCTTCCCGGACGAAGGTCGCTCCGAGGGATAAAAGCCGTTCTACCTCCCTGGCCCGATCGGGGGTGGCAATATCGAAATGAAGCCGGTTGCGGGCGGGACGTTCCCCCTGGCGGAGGTGGAAGCAAAGGCGGGTTCCGGGACCTTCGACCATCACGGCCGGGTCAGTTTCTGGCGTCAGTCCGAGAGCGGCCAGGCGGGCCAGTTCGTCGTCGTCATATGGCATCACTTCGTAGCCATCGAGCGCCTCCGCCCAGAACTGGGCGACACGCGAGGGAATGTCGCAATCAATGACAATTTCTTTCAGCCTTGCCATGGAGCTCTTCAAGAATTGTTCGGCCGGCGATGGCAAACGCGTTCAACGACCGCACCGCCGACTGCCGGCAGCAATGCAAAAAGCACGAGCTGCGGTGTCTCCGTCAGCCCCAACAGGCCAGACATGAGGAAGGCGACCAGCAAACCTGCCAGCGCCCCGGCTGCATAGGGCAGATAATCTTTCAAGAGAGCCTCGGTCTTGTGCTGATATCAAACATTAGCTGCGTCATTCGCTTGAGATAGAGATCTTTGCGTTATCGGCAATGGTTGGCTGCGGTCGAACCTCACGCCGACCGATCGGCCTATGCGGAATGTCACAATGTTGGTAGGGGGCAGATCGATCAAACGATGTGACCCGGTGCGCCTGATTTTGCAGGAGACGACCATTTTCTTTCGCGCTATGAAGACTGACCGCATATCCCGCCACATCCGACACCGAGGTCCTTCCCATGGCTTTGAAAATCCTTTTCGTTGGCGGTACCGGCCAGATTTCATATCCGTGCGTCGAGCGCGCTGTGGCCCAGGGTCACCATGTCAGCGTCTACAACCGCAGTTTGAGAGGCGACCCATTGCCTGCGGGGGTTACCTCGATCGTCGGCGATCTCGCGGCACCCGCCTATGTGGACTTGTCCAAAGCCAATTATGACGTTGTCTGCCAGTTCATTGCCTTTACACCCGATCAGATTGCGCGCGATATCGATGTGTTTGCGGGGCACTGTGGCCAGTACATCTTCATCTCTTCGGCCTCGGTCTATGAAAAGCCACCGCGCCACTACGTGATTACCGAGCAGACACCGGCGATCAACCCCTACTGGCGCTATAGCCAGGACAAGATTGCCTGCGAGACGCTGCTCAAGAATTCCCAGAATCTCGCCTGGACCATCGTCCGTCCCAGTCACACCGTTCGCACGGGCCTGCCCATCATGATGGGCGACAGCGATGTCATGGCGAGACGCATGCTGGATGGTGAGCCCACCATCGTGGCGGGCGATGGCCATACGCCCTGGACGCTGACCCGCTCGGTCGATTTTGCGGTGCCCTTTGTCGGACTTTTCGGCAAGCCAGCGGCGCTGAACGAGATCTTCCATATCACCTCCGACCGCGCCCACATCTGGAACGATATTCAAACGGCGATCGCCAGATTGCTTGATGTCGAGGCCAGGATCGTACACGTGCCGACAGACACCTTGGTCCGCTACAATCCGGAGTGGGTTGGACCCCTCCGGGGCGACAAGGCGTGGTCGGCAATCTTTGACAATTCAAAGGTCAAAAGCGTGGCAGGCGACTTCAACTGCGCCGAGAGCCTTGATGAAATTCTGGCGGAGCCGATCATGCATCTCAAGCAGCGCCTGGCCAAGAACCGCCCGCCAAGGGGCGATCTTGATGCTTTGGTCGATCGGATTTGCGCTGCGCAAAGCGCTCTCGGCTAGGCAGGTCTCGTAGAGCAACTTTCCGAAAGACACGGCGCAGGCGGTCGTGCCTGCGCTGATCACCCGGACTTGCAATGTCGCCGATCTCGACAGCCTGTCGGGTTGGCTGGAAAACAACCATGCAGACCTCAACGGCGGATTGAGATTTGTGGCCGGCGGCCCAAACGATCGGACGAGGTATCACGGCAGGCATTCACAAAAAATCCCAGCCTAAAACGCGTCCTAAAACATGATGGAGGTCGCGCCGGGTGAGGATCTCGGCAATGATGGCCATCTATTCGCCACTCCGATCCTACCAGGCCATGCTGTTCGTTCCGCTTCCCTTCGTCGTTGCCATTCTGCTGCTTGTCCTCTTCGTCACCGTCCTGCGGCGCGACGAGGAGACGCAGCCCAACCGGCCGTTTCTGGCACTGATCCTGCTCGCCGTGCTGCAATCTGTCCTCTCCGGGCTGCGCTGGGGCTACGGGGTGCAGGCTGTGGGCGTGATCGCGCCCGTCACCGCGGCGATGGTGCCGCCGCTTGCCTATGCCGGGGTTTCCAGGCTGGTGAGGACGAGTTGGCGGCCGCTGGCGGTGCGGATTGCGCTGCATGCCGTGCCCGCTGCCGTCATCCTCTTGTTGATGGTGGTCTGGCGGGATGTGATCGATATTGCGCTGGTGCTTGTTTTCGTCGGTTATGCCCTGGCGATCCTGCTTCTGATGCGGCCGGGCGCGGATGCGCTTCGGCTTGCGCCCTTCGAGGGAGCGGTGCCGGCCTATCGGGCAATCATCTTCGCGGCGGTGGCCCTGTGCCTGTCGGCCTCGGTCGATATCTTCGTCTTTCTCGATTTCACATGGGCGCATGGCGAGCATGCGCTGACGCTGATCAGCGTCAGCAACCTCGCCATCCTCGTCATCCTCGGCATTGCGGCCGCCGCTGCCAGCCGAAGCCGGGCGCCGGCCGAGACGATGGAGGCGGCGCTGAAGCCCGAAACGACCGAGGACAAGGAGACGATCGCCACGGTCGATGCGCTGATGGAGGCAAAGAGGCTCTATCGCGACGCCAATCTCAATCTCGACCGGCTGGCCCGCAAGGCCGGCATTCCCGCCCGCCAGATCTCGACCGCGATCAACCGGGCGATGGACAAGAACGTCTCGCAATATGTCAATGATTACAGGATCGGCGAGGCCTGCCGGCTGCTTGCCGCAACCCAGAAATCGGTGACCGAGGTGATGTTCGAGGTCGGCTTCCAGACGAAGTCCAACTTCAACCGCGAATTCCGCCGCGTCACTGATATGACGCCGATTGCGTGGCGGGAGAAGAAGGCGGAGCGGTGAGGAGCAGCCCCGACGGGCTTTGGTCCTCGTCAGTTTCGCTTGCCTATAACGCCCAGATGGGTGTGACTGAAGGCGGATGCGTATTTCAATCCATAACCCAGGCTTCGGTCAAAGCCCGCATGAGCCGTCAGAATGAGGGCGATCTGCCACAGCAGGTCGATGCCCAGCAGCCAGCCCGCGCCGGCGAGTAGTATGGCCGAGATGTAGCTGTGAACCGTATTGTAGACGATCGCTCCCAGCCGGGCATGGAGAGCATAGGCCGCGAAGCTGAGGTCCGGCGTGAAGAACAGAATGGCATAGAGCCAGGGGTTGCCGCCAGAGACGAAATAGACCGTTGTCGCGCCCGCCATGATCGCGAAAGCCTCGAGCCGCAGCACCTCACGCACGCCGCCGGTCACCGATCCTGCCGAAGGAGAGATGATGTTCGCTGCCTGGTTCATTGGTCTTGTTCCTTCATGACAATTGTCGCCGCACTGCCGGCGCCCTCTGATGCGGGGATTTTTTAGCATGAACACTGCGGGCGCCAAATTCGCGATCGATGAATAAGCGCCATACATGTTTGCAACGTTGGTTCGGTAGGCACTGACGTTTTCGAATGCCGAAATCCGCATTCGTCTGGACCGTCATTGCCGCACAATTCCGCAATTATGAACGACGTGCCGAGGGATGAGCGAGGAATAGGGCGCTGCCACACATACCTTCTCTCCGGCGGGGAGAAAGGGCTGGCACGCGAATGAAGGGGTGAGCAGTGGATCTACGAATGCTCGGCGCGTGAGCCAAGGGCAATGAGGGGCGTGCCGTGTGGCGCGCTCGTCCGACCCTTAGGGACCATCGAGAGGGGTCTCAACCCGTCCCACGGACCCCCGCTGGAGAGAAGAGGGGAGCAAGTCTCAGATCCGACAATTGCCGCCACCGCGTACACAATCACGATCGAGGACTGTCTGGAACGTGTTCGAGGTCGCGATTTCAGCCGGGTCGGCGATGCTTGCGGCATGAACACGACATCAGAACATGACCGAGACCTTGCCGCCAAGCTGAGATCGCTTTCGATCGAGCCCGCGGCCTTCAAGACGGAGCCGCCGGAGCCCCGTGTCCGGCGGCGTGTGATCCCTCGAGCAATGCTGGCCCTTGCTGCGACTGCATCGCTGGCGGTGGTTCCCTTCTATCGGTCGGAGCCGCTGGAGCGCATCGAGACCATGCTTGCAGGCTTCGCGAACAGCGACCCTAGGATATCCGTTCGTGATGCGGAGGCGCCGGCCGAGGGCGGCGCTGCTGCCGAGCGCGGACGGGCGTTGCCTGCCGATGAAGCAGCGAGCCCGGCCTTGCCAATCCGGGAAGTCACCGGCTCCGGCTACGTCGTGGCACCCGATATCGCCACCGTCTTTTCCAAATATGAGGGCCGGATCATCGCGGTCGAAGTCGAGGCGGGCGGCAGGGTCGCGGCGGGGCAGGTGCTGCTGCGGCTCGATGATGCGGGCGCCCGCTTTGCGCTTCAGGGG
>NZ_JALBGX010000052.1:0-45556 GCF_023006465.1 Rhizobium sp. PRIMUS64
CGCGGCAGCCGGCGGCAATGCCGCCGACGATGGCCGCGCCCTGGTCGGGGTCGAGCTTGCCGGTCGCGAAATAATCGAGGAAGAACAGCGGCTCGGCGCCCTGCACCACGAGATCGTTGACGCACATGGCGACCAGGTCGATGCCGACGGTGTCGTGATAGTCGGCATCGATCGCGATCTTCAGCTTGGTCCCGACGCCGTCATTGGCGGCGACGAGAACCGGATCGGTAAAGCCTGCGGCCTTGAGGTCGAAGAGCCCGCCGAAGCCGCCGATCTCGCCGTCGGCGCCAGGACGGCGCGTCGAGCGCACCGCCGGCTTGATCTTCTCGACGAGGAGGTTTCCGGCATCGATATCGACGCCCGCATCGCTATATGTCAGGCCGTTTTTCCCAGACTGGCTCATGCTGGTCTCCGATGGCTATTTCAGGCGGCAAACGTGCCGCGTCATCTGCCGGTCGCAATTGCATGACAGGGGCGTTTATGCAAGCGTTGCATGGCAAAAGCCCCCAATTTCCCGCGTCTTCCTCCAGCTTTTCGGGGATTTGGCACGACAGGGTTGACCATCTTTGCGCCTGCATCCTATGTGCTGAATGGCCGCTCCGGTTCGGATACGGCGTTTGCGGCGGCGAGTGATCAGCGGGGAAGCGATGCCACAGCATGTCAGCGGCAACAGTCTCAAGCGTCAGATTTTCTTCTGGCTGGTAGTGCTCGTCTTCTTCATCGTCTTTCTCTATGTCTTCAGCTCGATCCTGCTGCCCTTCATCGCCGGCATGGCGATTGCCTATTTCCTTGATCCGGTGGCTGACCGGCTTGAACGCCTGGGTCTGAGCCGCATGATGGCGACCATCGGCATTCTCGTCGCCTTCGTCATCGTCTTCACGCTGGCGCTGATGATCCTCATTCCGGTGCTCATCAGCCAGTTCAACGATTTCGCTCAGCGTCTGCCGGGTTATATCAGCCAATTACAGCAGTTCATCACGCAGGCGCAGAATTCGCTGCTGCCGGACTGGGTCGAGAACCAGATGGGCACGATCAAGGACAATCTCTCCGGCATCCTGTCGGAGGGCATGGGCTTCCTCACCGGGCTCTTCGCGCAGATCTGGAATTCCGGCAAGGCGATCGTCGACGTCATATCGCTGCTCGTGGTCACCCCCGTCGTCGCCTTCTATATCCTGCTCGATTGGGACCGTATGGTTGCCAAGGTCGACCAGTGGATCCCACGCGACTATGTCGGCGATGTCCGCCAGATCGCCAAGGAGATCGACCAGGCGATCGCCGGTTTCATCCGCGGCCAGGGCTCGCTCTGCCTCATCCTCGGCATCTATTATGCCGTCGGCCTTTCTCTCGTCGGGCTGAATTTCGGCCTGCTGATCGGCCTCTTCGCCGGCATGATCAGTTTCATTCCCTATGTCGGCTCGATGGTTGGCCTCGTGCTCGCCATCGGCGTGGCGCTTGTGCAATTCTGGCCCGATTATCCCTGGATCGGCCTGGTGCTCGTCGTCTTCTTCAGTGGCCAGTTCCTGGAAGGCAACATTCTGCAGCCGAAGCTCGTCGGCTCCAGCGTCGGCCTGCATCCGGTCTGGCTGATGTTTGCGCTTTTTGCCTTCGGCGCGCTCTTCGGTTTCGTAGGGCTTCTGGTCGCCGTGCCGGCCGCCGCCGCCGTCGGCGTCCTTGTTCGTTTCGCGCTTTCACGCTACCTTCAGAGTGATCTTTATTTTGGCGGGTCGCTCAGTGGCCGCGCCCGGAAGACGAAATCAGTTCCCAATGAATGACGTGAAGAACGCTGATCCGAAGCGCAAAGCCGGAGAGCAGCTGCCGCTGGTCTTTTCGCACGATGCCGCAAGCGGGCGCGACGACCTCCTGATCTCGGAGCGTCTTGCCGCCGCCGTTTCGATCGTCGATGCCTGGCCGGCATGGCCATCACCGGTTGTCGTGCTCGCCGGCCCCGTCGGCTCGGGAAAATCGCATCTCGCCCGCATCTGGCGGGAGTTGAGCGGCGCCGTCGACATCCATCCCGAGCTTGGCTCGGACGCCGCGGTTGCCGCCGCCGCCGGCCCGGTGCTGTTCGAGGACGCCGACCGCCTCGGCTTCGACGACAACGCGCTCTTTCATGTCATCAACAGCGTGCGCGAAAACGGCACCAGCCTGTTGATCACCAGCCGCCTCTGGCCGATGTCGTGGCCAGTTTTGCTGCCCGATCTGCGCTCGCGCCTGAAAGCGGCAACCGTCGTCGAGATCGGCGAACCCGATGAGGCGCTGCTGTCGCAGGTGATCGTCAAGCTCTTCGCCGACCGGCAGCTTTATATAGATGACAAACTCGTGCTCTATATCGTGAACCGGATGGAGCGGTCGCTGAACGCGGCCCAGACGATCGTCGAAAGGCTTGACCGGCTGGCCCTGTCGCGAGGCACCAAAATCACCCGGTCTCTTGCTGCCGAAGTATTGAATGAATTGGGAAATTCGGAACCGGCCGATTGACTGTCACAGTTCCGTCGTCAAACTGATATAATTGCCTTTGGCGATTGAAAACGGGGTAAGTGGACCATGGACAGCGCAGTCGCAGAACATCAGGAACTCACTCCGGAAATCAACGACAACACCCCCCCGCTGGAAGAGCTGCTCAAGAGCCCCGAGCGCTTCATCAACCGAGAATTCTCTTGGCTGCAGTTCAACCGCCGTGTCCTGGAAGAAACGTTGAATACCGAGCATCCGCTGCTCGAGCGCGTTCGCTTCCTGTCGATCTCGGCCGCCAACCTCGACGAATTCTTCATGGTGCGTGTCGCCGGCCTCGAGGGCCAGGTACGCCAGAACATCGCCATCCGCAGTCCCGACGGCAAGACGCCGGCCGAGCAGCTCGATTCGATCCTGCAGGAAATCGACCATCTGCAGATGGAGCAGCAGGCCTCGCTGGCCGTCCTGCAACAATATCTCGCCAAGGAAGACATCCTGATCGTACGCCCCGGCGCCTTGAGCGATGCCGACCGCCAGTGGCTGGCCGCCGAATTCGAACAGGCGATCTTCCCGGTCCTGACGCCGTTGTCGATCGATCCTGCCCACCCGTTCCCCTTCATTCCGAATCTCGGCTTCTCGATCGGTCTGCAGCTCGTTAGTAAGAATGGCCGCGAGCCGATGACGGCGCTGCTGCGCCTGCCGGTGGCGCTCGACCGCTTCGTCCGTCTGCCGGATGATGGAAACACGATCCGCTACATCACGCTGGAAGATGTCGCCAACATCTTCATCCACCGGCTCTACCCGGGTTATGAGGTGCAGGGCTCCGGTACGTTCCGCGTCATCCGCGACAGCGATATCGAAGTCGAGGAAGAGGCCGAGGATCTCGTCCGCTTCTTCGAAACGGCGCTGAAACGCCGCCGCCGCGGTAAGGTCATCCGCATCGAGACCGACTCCGAAATGCCGGCCTCGCTGCGTCAGTTCGTCGTCCAGGCGCTCAATATCCCTGATAATCGCGTCGCCGTTCTGCCGGGCCTTCTGGCGTTGAACACCCTGTCCGAGATTACCAAGGCGCCGCGCGAAGATCTCAGGTTTGCCCCCTACAATGCGCGATTTCCCGAGCGCGTCCGCGAACATGCCGGCGACTGCTTCGCCGCCATCCGCGAAAAGGACATGGTCGTCCATCACCCCTACGAATCTTTCGACGTCGTGGTCCAGTTTCTTCTCCAGGCTGCGCGCGATCCTGACGTCCTGGCGATAAAGCAGACGCTTTACCGCACCTCCAACGACAGCCCGATCGTCCGCGCGCTGATCGACGCCGCCGAAGCCGGCAAGTCGGTGACGGCGCTGGTCGAGCTCAAGGCCCGCTTCGACGAAGAGGCGAACATCCGCTGGGCGCGCGATCTCGAGCGCGCCGGCGTGCAGGTCGTCTTTGGCTTCATCGAGCTCAAGACCCACGCCAAGATGTCGATGGTCGTTCGGCGCGAGGAAGGCAAGCTGCGAACCTATTGCCACCTCGGAACGGGCAACTACCACCCGATCACCGCGAAGATCTATACAGACCTGTCCTATTTCACCTGCAATCCCGTCATCGCCCACGACATGGCGAACATCTTCAACTTCATTACCGGCTACGGCGAACCGGAGCAGGGCATGCAGCTCGCGATCTCGCCCTATACGATGCGCCCGCGCATCCTGCGCCACATCGAGGAAGAGATTCAGCATGCCAGGAACGGCGCGCCGGCCGCGATCTGGATGAAGATGAATTCGCTTGTCGACCCCGACATCATCGACGCGCTCTATCGCGCCAGCCATGCCGGCGTCGAGATCGACCTCGTCGTGCGCGGCATCTGCTGCCTGCGTCCGCAGGTGCCCGGCCTTTCGGAAAAGATCCGCGTCAAGTCGATCGTCGGCCGATTCCTCGAGCACAGCCGCATCTTCTGCTTCGGCAATGGCCACGGCCTGCCGTCCGACAAGGCGCTGGTTTACATCGGCTCGGCCGACATGATGCCGAGAAACCTCGATCGCCGTGTCGAAACCATGGTTCCGCTGACGAATCCGACTGTTCACGAGCAGGTCTTGTCACAGATTATGCTCGGCAACGTGATTGACAATCAACAAAGCTACGAGATATTGCCCGACGGTACGTCGCGACGCATGGAAGTGCGCAGGGGCGAAGAACCGTTCAATGCGCAGCAGTATTTCATGACCAATCCGAGCCTGTCGGGCCGTGGTGAAGCTCTGAAGTCCAGTGCGCCGAAGCTGATCGCCGGCCTGCTCGAAGGCCGTAACAACAAGTAAAACTGGACCTAAATGGTTGAATCTGAAGCCCAGGGGCGCCTTCCGGGGATCGCCCCGGTCTCCGTCGTCGATATTGGATCGAATTCGATTCGTCTTGTCGTCTACGAAGGCATGTCCCGTTCGCCAACCGTCCTGTTCAACGAAAAGGTCCTCTGCGGCCTCGGCAAGGGCGTCGCCCTTACCGGCAAGATGGATGAAGACAGCGTCGCGCGGGCTCTGGCGGCGCTGCACCGTTTCAAGGCTCTGTCCGACCAGGCGCGCGCTGCCACCATGTATGTGCTGGCGACGGCGGCCGCGCGCGAGGCGAGCAACGGTCCCGATTTCATCCATCAGGCAGAAACCATCCTTAAGCGCAAGGTCCGCGTACTCTCGGGTGAGGAGGAGGCGAAATTCGCCTCGCTCGGCATCATCAGCGGTTTCTACAATCCTGACGGCATTGCGGGCGACCTCGGTGGCGGCTCGCTGGAACTGATCGATATCAAGGGCAAGGAGTTCGGCAAGGGCATCACGTTGCCGCTCGGCGGCCTGCGCCTGTCGGAATATGCTGGCGGATCGCTCTCCAAGGCCCAGACCTTTGCCCGCAAGCAGTTGAAGACGGCAAAGCTGCTGTCGAAAGGCGAGGGGCGCACCTTCTACGCCGTCGGCGGCACCTGGCGAAACATCGCCAAGCTGCACATGGAAATCACCCACTATCCGCTGCACATGATGCAGGGCTATGAGGTGTCGTTCGAAGGAATGATGCAGTTCCTCGACCAGGTGGTGACCGCGCGCGACTCCAGGGAGCCGGCACTGCAGGCCGTTTCCAAGCACCGCCGTTCGCTGCTGCCTTTCGGCGCCGTCGCCATGAAGGAAGTTCTGAGTGCGATGAAGCCGTCGCTAATTTCCTTCTCGGCGCAGGGTGTGCGCGAGGGATATCTCTATTCGCTGCTGTCGGAGGCCGAGCGCCGCGCCGATCCGCTGCTTGCCGCCGCCGGAGAACTGGCAATTCTGCGTGCCCGTTCGCCGGAGCATGCCCGCGAGTTGGCGGAATGGACCGGCCGCATGATGCCCCTTTTCGGCATCCAGGAAACTGAAGAGGAAAGCCGCTACCGCCAGGCCGCCTGTCTGCTTGCCGATATCAGCTGGCGCGCCCATCCTGACTATCGCGGCCTGCAGGCGCTGAACGTCATCGCCCACTCTTCCTTCGTCGGCATCAGTCATCCCGGCCGCGCCTTTATCGCGCTTTCCAACTATTACCGTTTCGAAGGCCTGCATGACGACGGCGCCACCGGTCCGCTGGCGCAGATTGCCACGCCCCAGCTCATTGAGCGCGCCAAGCTGCTCGGCGGCATGCTGCGCGTCGTCTACCTCTTCTCTGCCTCGATGCCCGGCATCGTCAAGAACCTGACCTTCCGCAAATCGTCGAGCCCGGACCTCGACCTCGAATTCGTCGTGCCTCCCGAATATCGCGATTTCGCCGGCGAGCGCCTTGACGGCCGCCTGCAGCAGCTGTCGAGGCTGACAAACAAGCGGTTGGCGTTTCGGTTTGAATAGGTCTGTGCCACTGTACGTCGTCAGGAACGCAACCTAGGCAGCGAAAAACAAAAAGGGCGGCGCCTTCGCGCCACCCTCTGTATTTCACACCAGAACGCCGAATTACTTCGCGTTCAGGAACTCGCCGACTTCGAGCAGGCTGAACTCGTTATTGTCAGCCTTGTCGACGGCGCGGCCGGCCGAGAAGGGCAGGTTGTTGTCGTTGCCGATGATGATGTGCGTGGCGTCGACGCGGTCGACGTTTTCGATCGTCACGAACGGCATGTCGTAGACGCCGTCCTTGCTGCCGGCCTTCTTCTTGTTGTCGGGGTCCTGGATGTTCAGGAGGTCGATATAGCCGATCTTGCGGACCGCCTTGCCGACATTGGCATCGTTGAACTCGATCTTGTAGACGCGCTTCAGCACGGCCGGAGCTTCGAAGCAATCCGGCTTCGGCTGCTTCGGATCGGCGCAGGCTTTGTCCGTCGTGCCGGCGCCGTTATCGCGCTCGATGACGAGAGCGGTGGTGTCGTCGAGCATGTTGAAGTCGCCGATCGATACCCCCTTGTCTTCGAACGGATAAAGCCAGCTGCGGCCGGTCCACTTCTTGGAGGCGACATCGAATTCGATGACGCGGATGGCGGTGTGGCCATCGATGGTTTCCACAGTGCCGTCATCCTTGTAGATGGCCCCTTCGAGCAGGCCGTAGAGCTTGGCGCCGTCCTTCGACATAGCGAGGCCTTCGAAGCCGCCGGAGCGCTTCAGGTTGAAGACCGGCATCTTGGCGGCCGGGTTTGATGGAACCGAGAGAAGCGGATTGTCGGGCGAAAGCACCGGCTTGCCGTCGAGCGTCGTCGGAATGACGTCGGTGAGGCGGCCAGCGGTGTCGAACTTCAGGATGTAGGGACCGAATTCGTCGCCGAGCCAGAAGCCGTCGGCAACCGGCTGGATCGATTCGATGTCGAAGTCGGCACCGGTGAGATAGCGCGTGTCAGTACCTTCAAGCACGATCGGGAACGGAGCGATCTTGTTGGGGTCGGAGAGGAAGAGGTTCTTGACGACCTCAGCCTTGTTGCCGGCCCAGTCAAACTTCATCTGGTGCAGGAAAAGCATGGAGTCCGACGAGTTGGACTTCGAGCCGAAGCCGTTGTCGGAGAGCGTCCAGAAGGTGCCGTCGGCCATCGTCTTGACGCCCGAGAAACCCTGGATCGGCTGGCCGTCGAAGGGAAGCTTCAGATCGGTGACACGGGCGCCGTCCTTACCGGGAACGGTGCCGAGCGCTTCGGTGCGCTTGCGGTCAGGCGTCGTGAACTTGCCGGCATGCTTGAGGAATTCGGGGGCGTCGGCCGGTGCCGGAACCATGGTGTTGGCAGGCAGGATCGCCTGGCCGGCGAGCTTGGCCGGGAACTGCTGCTGGTCGGCCGAAGCGGAGCCGGCGACCAGGATGAAAAGCGATACGGAAGCAAAAAGGACGTTCTTCATAATATCCCCGTGGAACGGATTGCAAAGGCCTTCCGCTTAGCAGGGCTTTAATGTCAGCGAATTGACGTTTGGGTGAAGCTTTGGTGACGTACTTACAGCGCCGCGCGTCTTTCAGACGCGTAAAGGACGCTGTAACATTTTCAATCTTCGCATCGTGCTTTCCGAAAATCGATTCCGATTTTCGGGCCGATGCGGCAGAGTCGTTGCTCAGCCGTGCAGAATGACCGCCGGCGTGTTCAGTACGGTGACTGCGCGCGAGGAAAGCGCCATGACGCCGAGCGCCTGGCCGCGCCCCTTCACGGCGTGAGTGCCGAGATCCTCGCAGCTGACGTCGTCGGGAAAGTTCATGCGCCGGGCAAGCTCAGTGGAGATCAGCACCGGCCGGTTCAGGCTGCGGCAGAGCGTCTCCAGCCGGGCAGTGGTGTTCACCGTGTCGCCGAAATAGCTGATCTTGTGATGGTCGACGCCGATTTCGGCGGTGATGATTTCGCCTCCATGAAGGGCGGCGCGGAGCTTCGGCACCTGCCCATAGCTTTTGCGCCAGCCGGCGGCATTGGCTTCGATATCGGCGAGGATATCGAAGATGCAGCGCACGCAGCGCGCATTTTTGACGCCGCGGGCAAGCGGCCAAGTGATGATCGCCGCATCGCCGACATAGTCGTTGATCATGCCCTTGTGGCGCCTGACCGGTTCGGCGAAAGTCGCAAACAGCGAGCTCAGCAGCTGCTGAGCCCTGAGGTCGCCGTGCTTTTCGGCAAAAGCCGTCGAATCGACGAGATCGATGAACAGGAAGACACGCTCTTCCCTAACCGGGTTGCGGTAGCGGCTAATGAGCATGCTGAGGAAAACCTCGCGGCCGAGCAGCTCTCGCACGCGCAAGACGAAGATCAGCAGCGCGCAGACCGCCAGCGCATAGAGGAAGACCTCGAACGGCATGATGACGAGATCGAGGAGCGATGCCGGCTTCAGCATGGCGAACGACCAGAGCAGCAGGCCGGCGCAGGCAAAGCCGATGCTCATCAGGATCTCGTAGATCACCAGCTCGGTAATGATGAAGGCGAAGGTCGGCAGCTTCTGGATGCGCCTGTAGAGCCGGCGAAACAGCACCTTGCGCTCGAAGGCGATGATCGGCATGCCGATGAAGAGCGCGAAGATCGCGCCAATGACGGGCGTCTGGTTGGAGTAGAACATCAGATCATACATGACACCGCTGGCCGCGAGGACGATCGCGATCAGGATCCAATTCTGCGTCGGAGATATTTCCCGCATGCCGCCTCTGCGCCGTGATGTCACTTCCCGCCCATTGTTTCAGGCCGGAAAAAACCGTCAAGCGAATTCGAAACTACAGCGTCCTTAGCGTGTCTTTTCGAGAGCCACTAAGGACGCTGTAGCACTTTGAATTGCTGCATAATTTTACCCTTAAATCGAGTCCGATTTAAGGAGTTAGGCAGCAACCTCAGAGGCTGACGGTTTCGACCTTCCGGTCGACGAAACGCAAGGCGATTGCGCCCTGGATCAGCTGCAGTGCCGGCTCGCCGAAAAGATCGCGCCGCCAGCCGTGCAGGGCAGCCACTTCGGCCTTCTCGCCCTCGGCGGCGATCCTGTCGAGATCCTCGCTGTTGGCGATGACCTTCGGCGCCACGCCGTGTTTTTCCGAAATCAGCTTCAGCAGCACCTTCAACAATTCGACGGCAGCAGCGGCCCCTTCGGGCGCCTGCGCCTGGCGTGGCACATGCGGCATATCGGCCTTCGGAAGAGCAAGCGCCGTGTTGACGGCCTCGATGACCGCGGCACCGGAAGTCGAGCGCTCCCAGCCCTTTGGAATGGTGCGCAGACGGCCGAGCGCCTCGGTATCCTTGGGTTGCTGCTGGGCGATCTCGTAGATCGCATCATCCTTCAGCACCCGCGAACGCGGCACGTTGCGGGCCCGCGCCTCGCGTTCGCGCCAGGCGGCGACATATTTCAGGATCGCCAGCTCCTGCGGCTTGCGCAGACGCATCTTCAGCCGCTGCCAGGCATCGTCGGGATGCATGTCGTAGGTTTCGCGCGACTCGAGAATGTCCATTTCCTCGGAGAGCCAGGAGGTGCGGCCTTCGCGATTGAGTTCCGCCTTCAGCGACAGGTAGACGTCGCGCAGGTGGGTGACGTCAGCCAGTGCATAATCCAGCTGTTTGTCCGAGAGTGGCCGGCGGCTCCAGTCGGTGAAGCGCGACGACTTGTCGATATGGACGTTCTTGATGCGGCTGACCAACTGGTCATAGGAGACGCTGTCGCCGAAGCCGCAGACCATGGCGGCGACCTGCGTGTCGAAGATCGGATGCGGAATGAGATTGCCGCGATTGAAGATGATTTCGATGTCCTGGCGCGCCGCGTGAAAGACCTTCAGCACCTTCGGATCGGCCATCAGCTCGAAGAAGGGGGCGAGATCGATGCCCTTGGCCAGCGGATCGACGAGAACTTCCGTCGTCGGGCTTGCCATCTGGATCAGGCAGAGCTCCGGCCAGAAGGTCGTTTCGCGCAGGAATTCGGTGTCGATGGTGATGAAGTCGGACTTGGCCAGCTCTTTGCAGGCGGCCGCCAAATCGGCGGTGGTTTCGATCATATCATTTCATTCGCAAGGAAAAGGTCGGTTAAACCTTCCTTCTCCTTTCGGTTCGATATGTCAATACAACAGCATACGCTTCGAGCATTGCCGGCGAAGAATCACGTCTAAACTGAGGCATGGCGCGAACGCCGGCGCGAAGCAAAGCTGCAATCGCGGCGAAAGCGCGGGCTGTCTCAGCTTACCCTGAGATAGCTCGTCATCCCCGTCTTCTGATGCTCGATGATATGGCAATGCAGCAGCCAGTCGCCGGGATTGTCGGCGACGAAGGCAAGCTGCACCTTCTCGTCCGGCTGAATGAGATAGGTATCGGACACCAGCGGCATCACCTCGCGCGTCGAGGAGGAGACCACCGTGAAGCTCATCCCGTGCAGATGAATCGGATGGGCATGCGGCGTAGTATTCTCCAGATTGAAGACATAGCTCTTGCCGAGCTTCAATTCCGCAAGCGGCGCCGTCGGATCGGGCGTATCGCCTGGCCACGGCACCTTGTTGATTGCCCAGAAACTGTAGCCCAGCGTGCCGCAGATGCTTTCGACCGCGGCATTCTCGGCGGTGGCGCTCAGTATCAACGGGATCTGCTCGGCAGTGGTTAGATCGGCCTTCGGGACGGGATTCTCGACAAGCGGCCGGAGATCGCCGATATCGCGCTTCAGCGATGATCCGACCGCGCGCAGGCTGGCGATCGTCTTCGGCGTCGTGCCGCGGATATCCTCGAGCGTTGCGACCGCACCTTCACCATCCGGCATGCGCACGGCAAGATCGAGCCGTTGACCCGGTCCGATCTGCAGGAGGTCGAGGGAAAAACGCTTCGGCACCGGATTGCCGTCGATCGCAATCACGATCGCATCGGCGCCTTCCATCTTCAGCGAGAAGATCCGCGTCACGTCGGTCACGGCAATACGCAGCCGCACCAGCCCGCCGGCTGGCGCATCATATCGCGGTTCCTGATGCCAGTTGGCGGTGCGCACCGTGCCGTAGGTACCGGTCTTCGCAGCGTCGCGCGGCCGGAAGGGAGCGATGAACTGCCCGTCGCCGCCGAGCCGCCAGTCACGCAGGTTCAGCACCACCTCGGCATCGAATTGGGGATCAGCCGGATCTTCGACGACGATGATGCCGGTCATGCCGTGCCCCATCTGCGTCAGCGTGTTGCAATGCGGATGATACCAGAAGGTGCCGGCATCGGGCGGCGTGAAGGCATAATCGAAGCTATCGCCGGTATAGATGTAGGGCTGCGTCATGAACGGCACGCCGTCCATGCGGTTATCGATGCGAAGCCCGTGCCAGTGGATCGTCGTCGGTTCGTCGAGCCCGTTTTTCAGCCGCGCCGCATAGGGTCGCCCCTTTGTCATTCTCAGAACCGGCGGCATGCCGTCATGGCTCCAGCTCATGATATCCCTGGTCGGTCCCGCCTCGGTCAGCATGGCCTCGGTCTTCACCGCCGTCAGCAGCTGCGGCTCGGGAGCCGCCTCGGCAAGCCCGAATTTACCGGCAATGCCGATGCCGACGCCATAAGCACCCGCGACAGCGGATGCCTTGAGAAGGTTGCGGCGGCTAAGGAGAGGCATGCGGAGGCTCCACGATGAGAATGCCGATCCTTGTAAAGTTGACCGACATCTTCATCAATACAGGAAACGCGGCCAAACTGCCGCAGCATACCGGTCGCAGCCTCGCCATAAACGCGTGCCAAACGCCCGGCCGCGTGCGCCAAGCCTTGACAAATCGGACCGTCCATGCGCTTTTCCGCCCGATTTTCTTGTCGGCGCTTGAGGGTCTTGGAACCCTTGCTGCCGTCTCAATACATGCCAGGATTTGACATCATGCATCGCTACCGCAGCCACACATGCGCCGCCCTCCGCAAGTCGGATGTCGGCTCGACCGTCCGTATTTCCGGCTGGGTTCACCGCGTTCGCGACCATGGCGGCGTTCTCTTCATCGACCTTCGCGACCATTACGGCATCACCCAGGTCGTCGCCGATCCCGACAGCCCAGCCTTCAAGATGGCGGAAACCGTGCGTGGCGAGTGGGTCATCCGCATCGACGGCCTCGTCAAGGCCCGCACCGAAGACACCGTCAACAAGGCCATGGCAACAGGCGAGATCGAGCTCTACGCGCAGGAGATCGAAGTTCTCTCCGCCGCCAAGGAACTGCCGCTGCCGGTCTTCGGCGAGCCGGATTATCCGGAAGACGTCCGCTTGAAGTATCGCTTCCTCGATCTTCGCCGCGAAACGCTGCACAAGAACATCGTCAGGCGCACCCAGGTGATCTCCGCCATGCGCCGCGAAATGGGCAATGTCGGCTTCACCGAATATACGACGCCGATCCTGACGGCCTCCTCGCCGGAAGGCGCGCGCGACTTCCTCGTGCCCTCCCGCATCCATCCCGGCACCTTCTATGCGCTGCCGCAGGCGCCGCAGCAGTACAAGCAGCTGCTGATGGTTGCAGGCTTCGACCGCTACTTCCAGATCGCGCCCTGCTTCCGCGACGAAGACCCGCGCGCCGATCGCCTGCCGGGTGAATTCTACCAGCTCGACCTCGAAATGAGCTTCGTCACCCAGGAAGACGTCTGGGACACGATGGGTCCGCTGATGACCGGCATTTTCGAAGAGTTCGCCGAAGGCAAGCCGGTCACCAAGGAATGGCCGCGCATCCCCTACGACGAGGCGATCCGTAAATATGGTTCGGACAAGCCGGACCTGCGCAACCCCATCGTCATGGAAGCGGTCACCGAACATTTCGCCGGCTCCGGCTTCAAGGTTTTCGCAGGCATGATCGCCTCCAACCCGAAGGTCGAGATCTGGGCTATTCCGGCCAAGACCGGCGGTTCCAGAGCGTTCTGCGATCGCATGAATGCCTGGGCGCAGTCGACCGGTCAGCCTGGCCTCGGCTACATCTTCTGGCGCAAGGAAGGTGACAAGCTCGAGGGCGCCGGCCCGCTTGCAAAGAACATCGGCGAGGAGCGCACCGACGCGATCCGTACCCAGCTCGGCCTCGATGACGGTGACGCCTGCTTCTTCGTTGCCGGCGATCCGGCGAAGTTCTACAAGTTTGCCGGTGAAGCCCGCACCAAGGCCGGCGAAGAGTTGAACCTTGTCGATCGCGAGCGTTTCGAACTCTGCTGGATCGTCGACTTCCCGTTCTTCGAATGGAGCGAGGAAGAAAAGAAGGTCGATTTCGCGCACAACCCGTTCTCGATGCCGCAGGGCGGCCTCGATGCGCTGCAGAACCAGGATCCGCTGACGATCAAGGCGTTCCAGTATGACGCCGTCTGCAACGGTTTCGAAATCGCCTCGGGCTCGATCCGTAACCAGTCGCCGGAAACCATGGTCGCCGCCTTCGAGAAGGTCGGCCTCAGCCAGCAGGATGTCGAAGACCGTTTCGGCGGCCTCTACCGCGCCTTCCAGTACGGCGCGCCGCCGCATGGCGGTGCTGCCTTCGGTATCGACCGTATCGTTATGCTGCTCGTCGGCGCGAAGAACCTGCGCGAAATCTCGCTGTTCCCGATGAACCAGCAGGCCCAGGACCTGCTGATGGGCGCGCCGAGCCCGGCAACGCCGACGCAACTGCGTGAGCTCTCTATCCGGCCGATCCCGCCGGTCAAGAAGGACTGAGATCGTCTGCTCCCGAATGCAAAAGCCCGGCAAATCGCCGGGCTTTTCGTTTGGTTCGGTCGCTCACAATGCCGCGTAGATCGCCTCGCGAAGATCGACTGTGAACTTGCCCCACATGCCCTCCAGCGTCGTGTTGGTCAGCGCAACGACGGTCAGCCCGTTGACGGGGTCGATGAACCAGCTATGGCCGTAGACGCCGCCCCATTTCAGCGTGCCCTTGGGGAAGGGGACACCTGCCTCGGCCGGATTGGTGATAACAGACCAGCCGAAGCCAAAGCCGGAGCCTGGTTCATGCTGCTGGCGGCGCCCGCCGGCCTGGTCCGTCATCATCATCCCTACGGTTTCGGTCGAGAGCAGCGGTGCGCCACCCCTACGGATGGTATCGAGCACGGCGAGCACGTCACCCGCCGTTCCCGCCATGCCGGCGCCGCCGGAATGATAGGAGGCGGGGTCGAAGATGCGGTTCGGTGCGAAGCGGATGGGACCCATCAGCGACATCACCACCGCATTCTCGCCCATCAGCCCGGGTTCCGGTGAAGCGTTCATATAGGCCGCGGCCAGCCGGCTGCGGTCGCGAACCGAAAACGCGGTATCGGCAAGGCCAAGCGGTTTGGTCACCAGTTCAGCGACGGCATCGCCCAACGGCACTCCCGTTTCGGCCTCGATGACGCCGCCGAGGACATCCATGGCGACGGAATATTGCCAGTCGCTGCCCGGCGCAAAGCGCAGCGGCACGCTGGCGATCCGCCGCAGGTTCTCGGCCAGCGGCAGTCCCGGTTCGGCAAGGCCGTCGGAAACGCCGGCGCTGATATAGGAACCGCCGTCCTCTTCGGAGAAGCTGTAGCCGAGGCCGGACGTATGGGTCAGCAGGTGGCGGATGCGGATGATCGCCTCTCCGCCGTCAGGCAGGCTCGGACGGAAATCCGGCAGCCATCTCGTCACGGCGTCGTCGAGCCCAATTCTTGCCTGCTCGACGAGCCGCATCGCGGCGATGGTGACGATCGGCTTGGTGATCGATGCAAGCCTGAAGATGGTGTCCTCGCGCATCGCCAGACCGCTTTCACGGTCGGCAAGGCCGGCGGCGCGGCGATGGACGATCTCTCCGTCGCGGGCAACGAGTACCACCGTTCCCACAAGCCGTTTGTCGTCGAGCGCGCTTGTGATTGCCGCATCGACCGCTGCGGCAAGGGATGAATTCCGGTCGGCGTCTGCCATTTCGAGGGGAAGACTCATCAGATTAAACCTTCTATAATCACAATGACCGTTCCTGAATATAGAAAGCCGTTTTGAATTTCTAGAGTGATCATTGTGAAAAATAGCACTAACATGAAAAATCCTGCCGCCCGCCGCCGCGGCCGCCCGCCTGCCTTCGACCGCGAGACTGTGCTGTCGGCGGCGCGCGAGACCTTCTGGGCGCATGGATATGAGGGCGCCTCGATCGCCGATCTCACTGCCGCTATGGGCATCACGCCGCAAAGCCTCTATGCCGCCTTCAACTCGAAGGCCGATCTCTATCGCGCCGCGCTCGAGCAATACCGAACGCTGGGCTCCGACACGTTTTCCGCGCTCGGCGATCCGATCGACACCGTCTCCGCCTTCGAGCGCATATTGCGGGGCTCGGCCGAGATTTTCTCGGCTCCGGAGCATCCTAAAGGCTGCATGATTTCGACGGCTGTGCTGAACTGCGCCAGCGAGAACGACGTGATCGCCGACCATGTTGCGGCGATGCGTCGTCGGTCGCTGGACGCTTTCACGGCAAGGATCGAGCGTGGCATCCGCGAGGGTGATATCAAGGCCGGAACGAACCCTCGCGCACTCGCACGGTTCCTCGGTGCCATCATCCAGGGCATGTCGGTGCAGGCGAGGGACGGGGCATCTCTTGAAGAATTGCTTGATATCGCAAACTTCGCCATTTCTGAAGTCGCCCGCCACCGCGCCTGAAAACGAAAAGGCCCGGCAGTCCGTGAACTGCCCCCGAAAGTTGGACGTCAACCTTTGGGGGGCAGTTCACTACTGCCGGGCCTTTCATCGCAAGATCGAAGCGATCAGTCGTTGGCGGTAACCTTGACGCCGAGCACCTGCGGCAGTGTGTTGGGAGCGCCCATGGCGGCGCCCACGATCGTCGGGAACGGTACCGGCTTTTCGGGAGCGGCCTTGACGGTCAGGCTCTTCGGATCGTCGAGGAAGGTGTTGACGGCAGCCGAAACGGCGTTCTGCAGTTCCGGGATATTGAGCTGCGCCAGCATGATCGGCGTCATCGCCTTCAGCGAATCCGCCATCTGCTTGCCCGACATGTTCTGCTGTGAACCGGCATAATCCAGCGCACGCTTGGTGATCGAGGCATCTTCGAAGCGCACCTGTGCTGCCTCGAAGGACAACTGCTGCATCAGGCCGAGCATGGCAAGGCCGAGCGCCTGCTGCGATTCTTCCTTGTTCGCACTGGCTTCGGATTGCTTCATCGCATCCTGCAGCGACTTCACGAAGGCCATCGTGTAGCCCGAGATCTTGAAGCCAAGGTTCAGCTTGCCGATGTTGGTGAAGTCGAAGGCGAATTCCGAAATGTCGATCGTGCCGGGGGCAATTTCCCAGGCGCCCTTCATGGTGATGTCGCCCTGGATGTGCTGCAGGGCCAGCTTCTCGATCGCGTCTTTGCTCTGCGGATCCTCGGCTTTGCTGAGATCGGCCTTCATGCTTTTGAACGCGCCGTCGAAATCGAAGCCGGATTCGTCTTCGCGCAATGTCAAATTGACGTCGCTTTCGAGCACCGAGAACATTTCCGCGCCGTCCTTGACCACCTTCAGCGGGCCGGTATGGGCGGTTTCGTAGAGCATCATGGTATCGAGCGTGTCGCCGCCCGCCGTTGCCGGGATCGAGATGCCGCCGAGCGTCAGCTCCTGCGCCGTTACCGTGACGCCGTCTTTCGTAGTGTTGATATCGGGGAAGGCGGCCTCTTCGATGTAATAGCCGCCATCCTCGTCTTCTTCGACGCCGGAAAGGGTGACTTCGCCGACGGCCAGGCTTTCGCCGCCGGCCGATTTGACGGTGACTTTCTTCAGCGTCGCGGTCGTGCCGTCGATATCGACGGCGTCAGCCGAAATCGTTCCTCCCTGTACGGCATAGGCGGCGTTGAGCTTCTTCAGCAGATCGGCGCCGTCGAGAGCGAAAGCCGAACCGGCGAGCGAGAAAAAGGCGGCGCCCGACAGCATCAGCCGCGTTGTCCGGGAAAAGTTCATGGGGTGTTTCCTCTGGTGGCGTGGTGGCGGTTGGAAATCTGCAGTTACGCTACTACGGATTGGGCCAGCTTTATATTTGCGGATCTCTAAATTTCTGTTGAGAGGAACGGCAAACGAAGTCCAAATTGCGGCGGAACGTTTGTGTCATCCTTTGATGTCAGTCCCAAGACTTCATCCACAGCCGTAATGGCCCGGATTCCTTGCCCGCCGGCCGCTTCTGAGCTAGTCAGGACCTATGGGACAAGAGATTTTGCCGCCTTCCGGCGGAGACGACGATCATATCCAACCGGTCGACCTCAAGGCGGCGCTCGAGCAGCGTTACCTTGCCTATGCGCTGTCGACCATCATGCACCGCGCCCTGCCTGACGTGCGCGACGGGCTGAAGCCGGTTCACCGCCGCATCGTCTATGCGATGAACGAGATGGGGCTGAGGCCGAACTCGGCCTTCAGAAAATGCGCCAAGATCGTCGGCGAGGTGATGGGTAACTACCATCCGCACGGCGACCAGTCGATCTACGACGCGCTTGCCCGTCTCGCCCAGGATTTCTCGCAGCGCTACACGCTGGTTAACGGCCAGGGCAATTTCGGCAATATCGACGGCGACAGCCCCGCCGCCATGCGTTACACCGAATCGAAGATGACTGCGGTCTCCGAACTGCTGCTTGAAGGCATCGATCAGGATGCCGTCGATTTCCGCGACACTTACGACGAATCGAATTCCGAGCCGGTCGTCCTTCCCGGCGCCTTCCCGAACCTGCTCGCCAACGGCTCCTCCGGCATCGCCGTCGGCATGGCGACCTCGATCCCGTCGCACAATGCTCACGAGCTTTGCGATGCTGCCCTGCATCTGATCAAGCATCCCGATGCGACCGTCGAAAAGCTCGTCGAATTCATTCCCGGCCCGGATTTCCCCACCGGCGGCATCATCATCGATAGCCGCGACAGCATCATCGAGAGCTACCGCACCGGCCGCGGCGGTTTCCGCGTGCGGGCGAAATGGCAGACGGAAGATCTCGGCCGCGGCGGCTACCAGATCGTCATCACCGAAATTCCCTTCCAGGTGCAGAAATCGCGGCTGATCGAGAAGATCGCAGAGCTGCTGATCGCCCGCAAGCTGCCGCTGCTGGAAGATATCCGCGACGAATCGGCCGAAGACATTCGTGTCGTGCTGGTGCCGAAGACTCGCAGCGTCGATCCGACGATCCTGATGGAATCGATGTTCAAGCTGACGGAGCTCGAAAGCCGCTTCCCGCTCAACATGAACGTGCTGTCCATGGGCCGCATCCCGCGGGTCATGGCGCTGAACGAGGTCCTGAGGGAGTGGCTGGACCACCGCCGCGAAGTTCTGCAGCGCCGCTCGCGCTTCCGACTGGCAGCGATCGACAGGCGCCTCGAAATCCTCAGCGGCCTGCTGGTCGCCTACCTCAACATCGATGAGGTCATCCGCATCATCCGCGAGGAGGACGAGCCGAAGCCGGTCATGATGGCGCGCTGGGATCTCACCGACAATCAGGTCGAGGCGATCCTCAATATGCGGTTGCGCGCCTTGCGCAAGCTGGAAGAGTTCGAGATCCGCAAGGAATTCGACGAACTCACCAAGGAAAAGGGCGAGATCGAGGCGTTGCTTTCCTCCGACGACAAGCAATGGCAGACGGTCGCCTGGGAAATCGGTGAGGTGAAGAAGAAATTCGCCAAGGCAACGGAGGTCGGCCGCCGCCGCACCCAGTTTGCCGACGCGCCCGAGACCGACGAGGAAGCAATCCAGCAGGCGATGATCGAGAAGGAACCGATCACCGTCGTCATTTCCGAAAAGGGCTGGATCCGCGCATTGAAGGGCCATATCGCCGATACGGCAACGCTGACCTTCAAGGAAGGTGACGGCTTGAAGATCGCCTTCCCGGCGCAGACGACGGACAAGATCCTGATCGTCACGACAGGCGGCAAGGCCTTCACACTCGGCGGCGACAAGCTGCCGGGCGGCCGCGGTCATGGCGAGCCGCTACGCATCATCGTCGATATGGATAACGACCAGGCGGTGCTGACCGCTTTTGTCCATGATCCCTCGCGCAAGCAGCTGATCGTCTCGACCGCCGGCAACGGCTTCGTCGTGCCTGAAGCCGAACTGGTCGCCAATACGCGCAAGGGCAAGCAGATCATGAACGTCGGGCTGCCCGAGGAAACGCAGCTGCTCGTGCCCGTCAGCGGCGACCATGTCGCCGTCGTCGGCGAAAACCGCAAGCTGCTGGTATTCCCGCTGGCGCAGGTGCCGGAAATGTCGCGCGGCAAGGGCGTGCGTCTGCAGCGTTACAAGGATGGCGGCATTTCCGACGTCCGTTGCTTCGCGATATCAGACGGCCTCGTCTGGGAAGACAGCGCCGGCCGCACCTTCACGAAGAACAAGGATGAACTTGCCGAATGGCTGGCCGACCGCGCCACCGCCGGCCGCACCGTGCCGAAGGGCTTCCCGCGCAGCGGTAAATTCGCCGGCTGAGGCACGAGAGCACCGCGCGTCTTTTCAGGCGCGCAAAGAACGCTGTAAAACTTAGATGCAGTAAATTCCGCGCCCGAGTCTTGGCGGGCGCGACAATTCCTCTATTTCAATCCTGTTAGCAAAAATATGAGTAGGCCGGCTCCGGAGGCGGACGGAATGGCCGCAGGCCGCGCACGGGAGGAGTGTGCGCGCCATTACCGGAGGAAAATAGATGCCCGCCAGCACCATCAAACTGCATGTCAGCCACACCTACAGGGTGCCGCCCGCCGTTGTCTACGACGCCTGGCTTAACCCCGAAATCGCCCGCCGCTTCCTGTTTGCGACCGATGACGGTCACGTCATCCGCGCCGATATCGATCCGCATGTCGGCGGCCGTTTCTTCGTCGTCGACCGCCGCCCGACCGGCGACGCCTTCCACCAGGGTGTCTTCCTGGAACTGAAGCGCCCGCAGCGCATGGTCTTCAGCTTTTCCGTCGAGGAACACGACCACAATTGCGACCGTGTCGAAATCAACATCGAGCCTCTTGGCGGCGGCAGTCGTCTGACGCTGACCCACGAAATGTGCGCCGAATGGGCCGAACACGAGGAAAAGACCCGGCAAGGCTGGGCGCATGTGGTCGAAGGGCTTGGCAGGGAACTGGAGCAGCAGCAGTTCAAGGCGACGGGTTGAGCGGTATGCTGAAATCTCGAAGGAAGCGGGTCGCACCTTCCTCGTCGATCTCGCCTGCGGCTACCTCTAGTACAAATGCAATGACCTGCGCGTTGTCGGCATTGATGACATAGCGGTTGATGTAGAGAAACGTAAACGCCGCGAGACAGCCGGTACGCCTGTTTCCATCAGCGAATGGGTGGTTTCTAACAATGGCATAGAGATAGGCTGCGGCGAGTACGAAGATGTCGGTCTCGCCGTATGCAGCCTTGTTAAGCGGGCGCGCTAAGGTTTCCAATGCATTGGCATCCCGCAGGCCAGGCAGACCGCCTGCTCGGCGATTTGCTCATCGTGCATATTTTCAATCGCTTGGCGGCTCAGCCACTGAAGCCGTATCATTTCGCGAGTTCGCGGAGTGCCACCTGGTTTTATCCTCTGTGATAACGGCGTTATAACATGAGGCCGAGCAGGCGAGAACGTCCTAGCCTGCCATTTGAACGATGCTTTTCCTCCGCACCATCCAGACGGAATGGGCTGCGATCGCCGCCACCAGGATGCCGCCCCCGACCAGTGTCATCGTCGTCGGCGTTTCGGCAAAGATCAGCCAGACCCAGATCGGTGCGAGCACGGTTTCGAGCAGGTAGAACATGCCGACTTCAGGTGCGGAGAGGTAACGCGGCCCGGTCGCCAGGCACCAGAGGGCAAGCGGCATCATCACCGCACCGTTGAAGAGGATCCAGGCGGGATGCTCGATCGAAAAACCGCCTGCCGGCATGACCGAGATCAGGCCGACCGCCGCCGGCAGCACCGTCGAAAGCAGGGAGACGAAGCCCATCTCCCGGCGCGAGGCGCGGCTGATGGTGATGGCGGCGGCAATGATGAAGGCGGTCAGCAGCGCCATGCTGTCGCCGAAGAGATGGCCGCTCGAAAGCCCGTCCTGGACGATCAGGCCGACGCCGACGATCATCGCCGCCATGGCGATCAGCGTAGCTAGCGCCGGCCGCTCCTTGAGGAAAATCCAGGAAAGCAGGGCGGCGAACATCGGATTGAAGGCGACGATGAAAACGACATTGGCCGTCGAGGTATTGAAAACGGCAAGAAGGAAGACCACCGTCGTCAGCCCGTAGAGCAGGCCGGTGACGAGGCCCGGCCACCCCGGCACGAGCACTGGCCACCGCCCGTTGGCGATCCTGAGCACTGTGGCGACCAGAAGCGTCACGCCAAGGGTCGCGATGCTTCTCGCGGCAAGGATCGACCACAGCTCGCCGTCGGCGAGCCGCATGAGCGGGATATCCACGGAAAGCGCCAGCCCGCCGATCGCCGTCAGCAGCAGGCCCTTCCGATGGTCGGAAAGAGCGGTGGGGAACATTCAGTCGTGGGTGCTCTCGGGCATGGACGAGGGATCGAAGCGTTCCCAGCCGCGCGGGGTCAGATGCTCCTGCGGCTGGAAGCGCGTCTTGTAGTCCATTTTCCGCGACCCTTGAACCCAGTAGCCGAGATAGACATGCGGCAGTCCCAGCGCTTTTGTGCGCCTGACATGGTCGAGAATCATGAAAGTGCCGAGCGAACGCCGTTCAAGCGCCGGATTGAAATAGGAATAGACCATCGACAGCCCGTCGCTCATCGTGTCGGTAAGGGCGGCAGCCAGCAACTCGCCCTTTGGTCGCTGCTCCAGTCCCGAGCCTTCCTCGCGCCGGCGATATTCGATGATTCTCGTATTCACATGCGTGTCTTCCACCATGATTGCATAGTCGAGCACGGTCATGTCGGACATGCCGCCCTGCTGGTGGCGAAAATCGAGATAGCGTCGGAAGAGCGAATATTGTTCGCTGGAAGGTTGGGCTGCGAATTCGGTGGCGATGACGTCGGAATTGGCGCCAAGCACCCGCTTCATCGATTTCGTCGGCTCGAACTCCTGGGCGAGAATTCGCACGGAAACGCAGGCGCGACAGGATTCGCAGGCCGGGCGATAAGCGATGTTCTGCGAGCGGCGGAAACCGCCCTGCGTCAGGATGTCGTTCATCTCGGCGGCGCGCGGGCCGACCAGATGGGTGAACACCTTTCGCTCCATCTCATGCGGCAGGTACGGACACGCAGCCGGAGCCGTCAGATAAAACTGCGGTGATGGCGTCGTCTGCGTATTCATTTGTCGCGGAAATTTCCTTGTCGAGACCGTGCCGTTTCCTGACAGCATGACCTAAGAATAAAAAACGTCAACAGCGGGGCGTTTTTCGCCCTTCATATCAGTCTTCTAATTTTAAATATGGAGCGCTGGCGCCCGTCCGCAAAGAGAAGGCGGAGACTTTATTTCGTCTCCGCCCCGGGATCGCATTTAGGGTTTCAGCCAAGGTATCAGGCTGTGCGCACCGTCGCCGTGCCGACCAGCAGGTCGTGGACGAGACGGCTGCGCTCGATAAACAGGCCGGCAAGCAGGATGAGCGGCGTCAGCACCGAGTTGAGGATCCAGAACAGCGCCAGATGCACGATCGCCGTCATGAAATCCATCGGCCGTCCATCGACGCGCACGATCGCGATACCCATCGCGCGCATGCCGAAAGAGGCCTGGCTCGGCCCGCCCACAGTCAGGCCGAAGTAAATGCCGGCGACGATGACGAAGAGGGCAGGGTAGAGAAAGAAGCCGAGCCCCAGCGTGACGATCGACAGGAAGAACAGCACAATCGCCGCGGGAATGCAGAGCAGCGCCACGATGACATAGTCGAGAATGAAGGCGAAGACCCGGCGGCTCAACACGCCGCTATAGGCGCGCCAGTCCTCCGGGGCGGCATAAAGCGGATTGGGGTTGTAGCTCATCTCAATCTCCTCAGGAAAAGCGATGCCGCTGATATGGTATCGGCAGGGCAAAATGCAATAATCTGCCTCAGATGCGAATGGTTTTAGGCCGGATCGGCCCAAAACCATCCGCATCTAAATTAAAGAAATGGAGCATGATGTCGTCCGAAAACCGCGGACACTTTTCGGCATCATGCACTACAACGCCGCGCGTCTTTTGAGATGCGCGAAGGACGCTGTAGCACTTTGAATCGCTGCATAATTTTATCCTTAAATCGATTCCGATTTAAGGAATTATGCAGTCACCGCTTTGCGAGAATTTTCGCCACTTCGACCGCGAAATAGGTGAGGACACCGTCGCATCCCGCCCGCTTGAACGACAGCAGCGTTTCGAGCATCGCCCGCTCGCCATCGATCCAGCCGTTCATCGCCGCCGCCTTGATCTGCGTATATTCGCCGGAAACCTGGTAAGCGAAGGTCGGCAGGCCGAAGGCCTCCTTCATCCGCCAGCAGATATCGAGATAGGGCAGGCCGGGCTTGACCATCAGCATGTCGGCGCCTTCTTCGACGTCGAGGGCCGCGTCGCGGATTGCCTCGGTGCCGTTGGCGGGGTCGATATAATAGGTCTTCTTGTCGCCTTTCAGCAGCCCGCCCGTCGAGATCGCCTCGCGATAGGGACCGTAGAAGGCGGAGGCGAATTTCGTCGCATAGCTCATGATGCCGACGCTCTGGTGGCCGGCCGCATCGAGCGCCATGCGGATCGCGCCGATGCGCCCGTCCATCATCTCCGACGGCGCGATGATGTCTGCGCCGGCATCCGCCTGCATGACGGCGGCGCGTGCGACCTGGTCAACGGTCTCGTCGTTGACGATCTCGCCGCCCCTGAGAATGCCGTCATGGCCGTGGCTGGTGAAGGGATCGAGCGCGACGTCGGTAATGACGCCGATATTGGGCACCGCCTTCTTGATCGCCGCCGTCGTCTGATTGATCAGATTGTTGGCCTCGAGGCTGTTCGAGCCGGTCTCGTCACGCAGTTCCATCTCGATATTCGGAAAGGTGGCAAGCGCCGGAATGCCGAGGCCGGCCGCTTCGCGCGCGGCTTCCACGGCCTTGTCGATGCTCATGCGGTTGACGCCCGGCATGGCCGGGATCGGATCGATGATGCCGGAACCCGGCACGATGAAGATCGGCCAGATCAGGTCATCGACCGTCAGCCGGTTCTCCTGCACCAGCCGGCGTGTCCAATCCGCCTTGCGGTTGCGCCGCATGCGGCGATGACCGGTGATGTCGTCGACGAGATGCGTCCTGTCCTGCATGATATCTGTCCTTGGCCCATTCCATTTATCGGAGCGCTCATTATCATGGCGCCTGGAAAATCCAAACCGGACGATTGGCCGCGGCGGAAAAACCTCTGGCGCATAACCCGAAAATCGAAATGGATTTTCGGGTTATGCGCCAACTCGATGTTATAGAGCGTCCCTGGCGCGTCGTGTCAGACGCGCGGGCGCCCTTGTGAAGATGCAACCCCAAACCGATGTCTGCGCTATGGAAACCGAATCCCCGACGATACCGAAACGCACACTGGCGGATATCCTCTTCATTCTCTTCCTGAGGCTGGTTGCCGTATCCTGCTTCTGGTTTGGCCTGCAATATTGGGCGATGCTCGTCGGCTATTCGCTGGTCGGCGCCGGCCGCTTCGATCTTTTGAGCCTGCCGTGGAAGGTGGCGAGCACCAGCCTCGCCGTGCTCTTCCCCGTCGCCTCCCTCGGCCTCTGGCTCACCGTCTCCTGGGGACCGGTCATCTGGGTGCTGGCCGCCGGCGGGCAGATCCTCATGTATGGCCTGCTGCCGGATATTTTCGGACCCAACCAGCTGATCATCCTGCTGCATCTCATGGTCGCCGTCGTCTACTGGATTTTCCGCCTGCTGCTGTGGCTGGAAAAGCGCCGGCACCGCCGCCAGGTAAGTGTTGATTTACCCTGAGACAACGTGGGGTTAGCGGTAAGGCTCCGTTAAGCCTGCGGTTTAAGTCGAATTTTATATGTATTCGATAGGGTCTCACTCAAGGCGGGAAGAAAACACACCGCCAAACAAACAGTGAGGCAGTCAATATGAACACGAAAATTAAGCCGCAGGCGGTATCGAACTTCCGTGACCAGCAGGATCATGACATCCGTGATCTTTACATGGAATCCCTTCACCTCGTTGAACGTCTGCACCGTCGTCTTCTCGACGTCATCAAGGACGAATTCGACCGTCAGGGTCGCAGCGATGTCAACGCCATCCAGGCGCTGCTCCTTTTCAACATCGGCAACTCCGAGCTGACCGCCGGCGAGCTGCGCTCGCGTGGCTACTATCTCGGCTCCAACGTCTCCTACAACGTCAAGAAACTGGTCGATCTCGGTTTCATCAACCACCAGCGCTCGCGCATCGACCGCCGCTCGGTCCGCATCAGCCTGACCGAAACCGGCCAGGACATCGCCGAAACGGTGGCCAAGCTCTACGAACGCCACATCGCCTCGATCGACAAGGTCGGCGGCATCGGCACCGACGAGTTCACGCAGATGAACAAACTGCTCCAGCGTCTGGACCGTTTCTGGAACGACCAGATCCTGTACCGTCTCTAAGACTCCTGACCTCCTTCAGGGTTGCAGAAAATCGGACGTGTTCCCTGCACGTCCGATTTGTCGTTTGATCCGCGTGGCATCTTTGCAACGCATGGCAGGCAAGCGCAAAGCCCGGTATTCAAGCCGTTTTTTAGCCGTTATTAACCGGCACGCTTTACCCCGTCATATGGTTCGTTGTGTCGTGTTTCCGGTAGCCGGCAGTCCTTCTACCCGCCCGGCAACACGAATTGGCCATATTGGTGTGGCAGCGGAAGGCTTAACAACCGGCGCTTTCAATGGACCGATCAGGAATGCTGGCTGTCGCATCGCAATCTAGTGATGGGGCAAGCGGAATTTTTTGATGCGCCGGGACAACGAATGGACTGGGATCTGCGTTAAAGCGCAGTGATATCGCAAAGAGCCGCGGCATCTCTTTATCGCCGCAGTCAGTGGTTGGGACTATGTCGAAGAAAAACGGAATTGAAGCTCTCTCGCGCCGCGCTTTCCTTGCGTCAGCGGCAACGGTTGGCGCCAGCGCGATTGCTGCGCCGGCATTCGCGCAATCGGCGCTCGATACGCTGATCAATGCGCCGCGCCGCGGCAACTGGGACGACCAGTTTGACGCCAAGGCGGCTTCGCGCACGGCGACCGCCATGGTTTCCAACACGCCGATCCTCGGCCCGCAGTCGGTTGCGAGCGCGCAGCAGGCGATCATGCAGTATCAGCAGATCGCCGCAGCCGGCGGCTGGCCTGAGGTCAATCCCGGTGACCAGCGCCTGCAGCTCGGCGTCAGCTCTCCTTCCGTCCAGGCGCTGCGCCAGCGCCTTGCGATCACCGGCGACCTGCCGCGCGAAGCCGGCATGTCCAATGCCTTCGATTCCTATGTCGATGGCGCCGTCAAGCGCTTCCAGGCCCGCCACGGTCTGCCGTCCGATGGCGTTCTCGGCGAATTCACGCTGAAGGCGATGAACATTCCAGCCGATGTCCGCCTGCAGCAGCTGAACACCAATCTGATCCGCCTGCAGACCTTCCCCGAAGACATGGGCCGCCGTCACCTGATGGTCAACATCCCGGCCGCTTATGTCGAGGCTGTCGAAGACGGCAGTGTCGCGACGCGCCACACCGCGGTTGTCGGCCGCTTGAGCCGCCCGACGCATCTCGTCAATTCGAAGATTTACGAGGTCATCCTCAATCCTTACTGGACGGCGCCGCGCTCGATCGTCGAAAAAGACATCATGCCGCTGATGCGCAAGGATCCGACCTATCTCGAAAAGAATGCCATCCGCCTGATCGACGGCAAGGGCAATGAAGTCGCCCCCGAGACCGTCGATTGGAACGGCGAGGCGCCAAACCTGATGTTCCGTCAGGACCCCGGCAAGATCAACGCCATGGCCTCGACGAAGATCAACTTCTACAACAAAAACGGCGAGTATATGCACGACACGCCGCAGCAGGGCCTGTTCAACAAGCTGATGCGCTTCGAATCGTCGGGCTGCGTCCGCGTTCAGAACGTTCGCGACCTGACGAACTGGCTGTTGCGCGAGACCCCCGGCTGGAGCCGCCAGCAGATGGAGCAGGTGATCGCAACCGGCGTCAACACGCCGATCAAGCTCGCTGCCGAAGTTCCTGTCTATTTCGTCTACATCTCTGCCTGGGGCATGCCCGACGGCATCGTCCAGTTCCGCGACGACATCTATCAGATGGACGGCAATGCCGAGCTGGCGCTCGACACCACGGCGGGCATGGAACAGCCGGTCCAATAATCGGCGACCTCTGCATCGTGATTTGAGAACCGCGCTTTCGGGCGCGGTTTTTTATGTCCGAGGAGGTGCTCCTCGATGTGGTCGCCAAGGATCGGCGCGGTGCGACCACAAAAGAGCGTGAGCGCGCGCTTTGCTCAGCAAATGTCGTTCTTCGTATTGCCCTCGCCACGGCGGAAGGCTAATACCTCAGCGCATTCCAGTTGAGGAGCCCGCCCATGACCAATGCTTCCACCGAATCCTTCTTCAATCGCTCGCTTGCGGACGTCGATCCGGACATTTTCAGCGCGATCGGAAAGGAACTCGGTCGCCAACGGCACGAGATCGAACTGATCGCTTCTGAGAACATCGTCTCCCGCGCCGTGCTGGAAGCCCAGGGCTCCATCATGACCAACAAATATGCCGAGGGTTATCCCGGCAAGCGTTATTACGGCGGCTGCCAGTTCGTCGATATCGCCGAGGAACTGGCGATCGAGCGCGCCAAGAAGCTGTTCGGCGTCAATTTCGCCAACGTCCAGCCGAATTCCGGCTCGCAGATGAACCAGGCGGTGTTCCTGGCGCTGCTGCAGCCGGGTGACACCTTCATGGGTCTCGACCTGAATTCGGGCGGCCACCTCACGCATGGTTCGCCGGTCAACATGTCCGGCAAGTGGTTCAATGTCGTCTCCTACGGCGTGCGCGAAGGCGACAACCTGCTCGACATGGATGAAGTCGAGCGCAAGGCCAAGGAAACCAAGCCGAAGCTCATCATCGCCGGCGGCACTGCCTATTCCCGCATTTGGGACTGGAAGCGTTTCCGCGAGATCGCCGATTCGGTTGGCGCCTATCTCATGGTCGACATGGCCCATATTGCCGGCCTCATTGCCGGTGGTGTTCATCCGTCGCCATTCCCGCATTGCCATGTCGCGACGACGACGACCCACAAGTCGTTGCGCGGCCCACGCGGCGGCGTCATCCTCACCAATGACGAGGATCTGGCGAAGAAGTTCAATTCGGCAGTCTTCCCCGGTTTGCAGGGTGGCCCGCTGATGCACATCATCGCCGCCAAGGCTGTCGCCTTCGGCGAGGCGCTGCAGCCTGAATTCAAGGATTATGCCGCCCAGGTCGTCAAGAACGCCAAGGCGCTCGCCGAAACGCTGATATCGGGCGGCCTCGACGTCGTCTCCGGCGGCACCGACAACCACCTGATGCTGGTCGACCTTCGCAAGAAGAACGCCACCGGCAAGCGCGCCGAGGCAGCGCTTGGCCGCGCCTATGTCACCTGCAACAAGAACGGCATTCCCTTCGATCCGGAAAAGCCCTTCGTCACCTCGGGCGTGCGCCTCGGCGCACCGGCCGGCACGACCCGCGGCTTCAAGGAAGCTGAATTCCGCGAGATTGGCAATCTCATCGTCGAGGTCCTCGACGGGCTGAAGGTCGCCAATTCCGATGAAGGCAACGCTGCCGTCGAAGCCGCTGTGCGCGGCAAGGTGGTCAACCTCACCGACCGCTTCCCCATGTACGGCTACATGGGATAAGGAGTAGGGATGCGCTGCCCCTATTGCGGTTCGGAAGATACCCAGGTCAAGGATTCGCGCCCGGCGGAGGACAACACGTCCATCCGCCGGCGGCGTATCTGTCCCGATTGCGGCGGCCGCTTCACCACGTTCGAACGTGTGCAACTGCGCGAGTTGATGGTCATCAAGAAGACCGGACGCAAAGTGCCCTTCGACCGCGACAAGCTGGTGCGCTCCTTCGAGGTGGCGCTGCGCAAACGCCCGGTCGAGCGCGACCGCATAGAGCGCGCCGTCTCCGGTATCGTCCGCCGGCTTGAAAGCTCCGGTGAGACCGAGATCTCCTCCGAGCAGATCGGCCTGCAGGTGTTGGAAGCCATGAAGAGCCTCGATGATGTCGGCTTCGTGCGCTACGCCTCGGTCTATCGGGATTTCTCGCTTGCCGAGGATTTCGAGAAGGTTATTTCCGAAATCAACGCCAAGATCGCCCGCGACCCGCTGGACAGGTGAGCCATGAGCATCACGCCGCATGACGAACGTTTCATGGCGGCGGCGATCCGTCTTTCGCGCTGGCATCTCGGCCGCACCGCCACCAATCCTTCCGTCGGCTGTCTGATCGTCAAGGACGGCGTCATCGTCGGCCGTGCCGTGACGGCGCTCAGTGGCCGCCCCCATGCCGAGACGCAGGCGCTCGCAGAAGCCGGCGCGCTCGCCCGCGGCGCCACTGCCTATGTGACACTCGAACCCTGCTCGCATCACGGCAAGACGCCGCCCTGTTCCGAGGCGCTGATCGCCTATGGTGTTGCCCGCGTCGTCATCAGCGTCACCGATCCCGATCCGCGGGTCTCCGGCCGCGGCATCGCCATGCTGCGCGAGGCCGGTATAGAGGTGGATGCCGGCGTGCTGGAGGCGGAGGGCCGGCAGTCGCTTGCCGCCTATCTCACCCGCCAGACGAAGAACCGGCCCTATGTGACTCTCAAACTTGCCGTTTCCGCCGATGGCATGATCGGCCGCCAGGGGGCAGGGCAGGTGGCGATAACCGGCCCGGAGGCCCGCGCCCAGGTGCAGGCGCTGCGCGCCGAAACCGATGCCATCCTGGTCGGCATCGGTACCGCGATTGCGGATGATCCGCTGCTGACTGTGCGCTCGCCAGGTCTTGAATCACAATCGCCAATCCGCATCGTCCTCGATCCTTCCCTGGCATTGCCGCTGACCAGCAGGCTCGTCGGGACGGCGCGGGAGGTTCCGGTCATCGTGGTGGCGAGTGAGGAAGGATCATTGTCGCAGGCAGAGGAGGATATCGCATCCACAGAGATGGACTCCCGCCGCGCAGCCCTCGAGGCCGCCGGCGTCGAGGTCGTCCATTGCAATCCCTACCATCCGGAAGTCCTGCTGCCGGCACTCGCGACGCGCGGTATTTCCTCGCTTCTGGTCGAGGGCGGTGCAAAGACGGCGCGGCTTTTCCTCGAGGCTGGCCTCGTCGATCGCATCCAGCTCTACCAGGCGCCTGTTGTGATTGGCGAGGGTGGTATTGAATCCCCGCTTGATGCAACCGACATACCATCGGGTTTTGCCCATACGGGCACGCTGATGTTCGGCGGCGATCGCCTGGACGAATACGAAAGAGGGCTTTGATGTTCACCGGAATAGTCACCGATGTCGGCACGGTCGAATCCGTTTCCCCGCTGAAGGAAGGTATCCGGCTGCGGGTCGCGACCGCCTATGATCCCTCAACCATCGATATGGGCGCCTCGATCTCTCACGCCGGCATCTGCCTGACTGTCACTGGACTTCCGACCGAGGGAAGCAACGGCCGCTGGTTCGAGGTCGAGGCCTGGGAAGAGGCGCTGCGGCTGACGACGATCGGCACCTGGCGAGAGGGCAGCCGCATCAATCTCGAACGGTCGCTGAAGATCGGCGATGAACTCGGCGGCCACATCGTTTCCGGCCATGTCGACGGCAAGGCGGAAATCCTCTCGGTGACAGCAGAGGGCGACGCCACGCGCTACCGCCTGCGCGCGCCCGAACATCTGGCGAAATTCGTCGCCCCCAAGGGGTCGATTGCACTCGACGGTACTTCGTTGACGGTCAATGCCGTCGACGGCACGGATTTCGACGTGCTGCTCATCCGGCACACGCTTGAGGTCACCACCTGGGGCGAGCGCAAGGCCGGCGATTTCGTCAATTTCGAAGTCGACACCATGGCGCGTTATGCCGCCCGGCTGGCTGAGTTCCCCAGCACATAACCGTCGAAAATCGGAATGGACGCGGCGCTCTAACGCGAAAATTGAATGATATCGCCGTTGTACTGCGTGCGCGCCGTCTCGCGGAAGCCGAGCTTGGCCGCGACCCGCAATGAGGCCTGGTTCTCGGGACTGATGATGCAGCTCATCGGTTTTCCCGGGAAATGCGTTTCCGCCCAGCCGATCAGGACGGTCAGCGCCTCGGTGGCATAACCGCGGCCGTGCGCCGAGGGCATCAGCGCCCAGCCGACCTCCATCGTCCCCTCGATCGAGGGTTCCATCTCGCGCCGGGCTTCCAGGAAGCCCGCTTCGCCGATGAACCGGCCGCTCTCCTTTTCGACGATCGCCAGAAAACCGAAGCGCATATGATGCCACATGCCGGCAACGCGTAGCATGCGGCTCCAGCTCTGCTCGCGTGTCGATGGCACGCCGGTGATGAAGCGCACGACATCCTCGTCCGCCCATAGTGCCGCATGCGCGTCGAAATCGTCGAGGCGGTGAGGGCGAAGCGTCAGCCGCGCCGTTTCGAGGGTTGGAATGTCGGTCACATGGGGTCCTTGTGAAAAAACGTGTCCTCAGGCGCCGGGCTCGCCGTCCCAATAGTCGAGATCGCCTTCCGGCCGTCCGATATGACGGAAGCGCTTGGTTTCTGTATTGTCCCTGTTGGTCTTGGCCCAGTTCGTTTTGGCAAGGAACTTTCCGGAATCGGGATATTCGACGATCTCGGTCTTCGCCATCGTCGAAATGCCGAGATAGACGAGTGTGGCCGTGCCAGTATTGATGATCTGGTGCGCCGTTTCAGGCCCGCCGGCCGGCGCGCCGAGCACGTCGCCCGCCTTGATAACATGGCGCGCGTCGCCGAAGCGATATTCGCCAGAGCCCGCGATCACATAGAAGAGCTCGTCTTCGACATGGTGGTTGTGGAAGGGGCAGCCTGATTTGCCGGGAGGTACCTCGTTGTAGCTGACGCCGAGGCTGGCCAAGCCAAGAAGCGCACCGAAAGAGGTGTCGGTGCTTTCATAGAGCTCGCCCTGTTTCCAGTGGTCGAGCTTGAGATCGGCGGGATTGATCACCGCCTTCGGTTCCGTTGCCATGACGCCCTCCTGTTTCAGCAAGAGAAGCCGTCATCCCAGGAAAATTCAATGCTTATCTCTGATATCCCCAGCATGGGCGGAGAGGAGACCGCCGCCCATGCTTCGAGCGCCGTGCGTCGAATAGGACGCGTGAAGGACGCTCTATCACTTCGACCCACGCATACCCCCGAAGATCGTTCCGATTTTCGAGGTTATGCGCTGGAGCCGTCAACGAACGTAGAAGGTTATGCTTCCATCGGCCGCCTGCTCGGCGTTGACCACATTGCGAATGTTGACACCTTCATTGTTGAGACGGTGGGCAAGCGACCTGTTGGCATCGATCGACGCCTGGATGCCACGGATAGCCTCGCCGGAGCGCAGCGGTGCCGAGTGTGGGCCGCTCGTCTCGTCGTCGAAGTTGCGCCAGTTGTAAACCTCCTGGACATTGAAATCATTGCCCTGGAAACCCCTGAGCGTCTGTTCGATGCCTTGAGGGGTGTTCATTCCGAGGCTTTCGGCCCGGCTGACGCCGGCAAAGGCGAGGGAGGAGAGGGCGGCAGCGAGGGTGATGGTGAGAACGCGGTGCATGATTTGTATCCTTTCATCTGCTTAGACGGTCGGCTGTCGTTGCAGGGGATCGTCTGCGTCACGACATGGAATTGGCGCTCTCCCTTCCGCGATTCAATGGGTTAAGCCACTGAAAATACGTTAAGAATTGTTCATGAAAACTGCCTTCGAATTGCCGCTTTCGAGGCATCGCGGAAAGTCGGTTTTGGAAGCTTGCCCAGCTGTGGATCCGTGGTGGTGCTATCCCCTTGCAGATATTTCCTCTTTCGTATTGCGGCATCGGGCGAAATTGCTTGCCATTCGGACGAAGGCATGTTTTGACCGCGGGCTGCCGAGTGGGAAAATGTCCCGCCAACCGAAGGTGAACCATGTCGAGAGAGACCGCTCCCCATATTTTGATCGTTGAGGCCCGCTTCTACGACGACATGGCCGACGCCCTGCTCGAAGGCGCGACCTTCGCATTGACAGAGGCCGGCGCCACCTTCGAGGTCGTCACCGTCCCCGGCGCACTGGAAATTCCGGCGGCGATTGCCATGTCGCTCGATGGAGACGACAATGGCGGAACGCATTATGACGGCTATGTCGCCCTCGGCATGGTCATTCGCGGCGAGACGTATCACTTCGATATCGTGTCGAATGAATCCTCGCGCGCCTTGATGGATCTCGCGGTCAGCGAGTCCCTTGCCATCGGCAACGGCATCCTGACCGTCGAAAACGACGAACAGGCATGGGCGCGCGCGCGCCGCTCGGACAAGGACAAGGGCGGATTTGCCGCTCGTGCAGCTCTGACCATGATCGAGCTGAAGCAGAAACTGGGTGCATAACGAATGAACGACGACAAGACGGAACGGCCGGTCAAGACTGCAAACCAGCGGGGCGCTGCCCGTCTTGCTGCCGTTCAGGCACTTTATCAGATGGATGTCGGCGGCACCGGCGTTCTGGAGATCGTAGCCGAATACGAGGCGCACCGTCTTGGCCAGGAACTCGACGGCGCGACCTATCTGAAGGCCGATGCCGCCTGGTTCCGTTCCATCGTCTCCGGCGTCGTGCGCGATCAGGTCCGCCTCGATCCGCTGATTGCCGCAGCCCTGCAGGATGATTGGGCCTTGTCGCGCCTCGACAGCACCGTGCGCGCCATCCTGCGCGCCGGCGTCTTCGAGATCACCGACCGCAAGGACGTTCCGGTGGCGGTCATCGTTACCGAATATGTCGAGATCGCCCAGGCTTTCTTCGATGACGACGAGCCGAAGCTCGTAAACGCCGTGCTCGACCGCATCGCAAAGCAGGTTCGCGGCGAGGCGAAGAAATAAGTCTTTCGCCGCCAAATAGTCCTCCCGCTTCTTTCTTCGCACCGCAATGGTTTTCGCCCGTTGCGGTCTTGACGCCACGTGATCGACCACGCAATCTCCGCAACGCTTAGCTGTGGCATTTCTGTGGAGAGGAAGGCGATTCGGCGGCGTATCTGCCGGAGAAGGAGTGATCTCCGGCCTATGGGAGGAAAGAGCGAAATGACGATTCTTTTATGCGTAATCGCATGCGGTCTGCTCTCGGTGGTTTATGCCGCCTGGGCAACCCGGTCGGTGCTTGCCGCCGATCAGGGCAATAGCCGCATGCAGGAGATCGCGGGCTATATCCGCGAAGGCGCTCAAGCCTATCTGACGCGCCAGTACAAAACCATTGCCATTGTCGGCGTTGTTGTTTTCGTTTTAGCCTGGCTGCTTCTTTCCGCCGAGGCCGCGATCGGCTTCCTGATCGGCGCCGTGCTTTCCGGTGCTGCCGGTTTCATCGGCATGCACGTTTCCGTCCGCGCCAATGTGCGCACCGCCCAGGCGGCTTCCGTCAGCCTTTCCGCCGGCCTCGACATCGCCTTCAAGTCGGGTGCGATCACCGGCATGCTGGTGGCTGGCCTGGCGCTGCTCGGCGTCTCCATCTACTATACGGTCTTGACCGTCGGGCTCGGCCATGAGAGCGGCTCGCGCGAAGTCATCGATGCGCTGGTGGCGCTCGGCTTCGGCGCTTCGCTGATCTCGATCTTCGCCCGTCTCGGCGGCGGCATCTTCACCAAGGGCGCCGATGTCGGCGGCGATCTGGTCGGCAAGGTGGAAGCCGGCATTCCCGAAGACGATCCGCGCAACCCGGCAACGATTGCCGATAACGTCGGCGACAATGTCGGCGACTGCGCCGGCATGGCCGCCGACCTTTTCGAGACCTATGCGGTCTCAGTCGTCGCTACCATGGTTCTCGCTGCGATCTTCTTTGCCGGCGCGCCGATCCTCCAGTCTGCGATGGTCTATCCGCTGGCGATCTGCGGCGCCTGCATCATCACCTCGATCATCGGCACCTTCTTCGTCAAGCTCGGCTCGAACGGCTCGATCATGGGCGCTCTCTACAAGGGCCTCATCGTCACCGGCCTACTGTCGATCGTCGGACTTGGTGCTGCCACTTCGCTCACCATAGGCTGGGGATCGATCGGTTCCGTCGGAGGCGCCGACATATCAGGCGCGCACCTCTTCTTCTGCGGCATCGTCGGCCTCGTCGTCACTGCGCTGATCGTGGTGATCACCGAATATTATACCGGCACGGGCAAGCGTCCGGTCGTCTCGATCGCCCAGGCCTCGGTCACCGGTCATGGCACCAACGTCATCCAGGGCCTAGCCGTCTCACTGGAATCGACGGCGCTGCCGGCGATCGTCATCGTCGGCGGCATTCTCGCCACCTACCAGCTCGGCGGCCTGTTCGGCACCGGTATTGCGGTCACGGCGATGCTCGGCATCGCCGGCATGATCGTCGCGCTCGACGCCTTCGGACCGGTGACGGACAATGCCGGCGGTATCGCCGAAATGGCGCATCTGCCGCCGGAGGTGCGCAAATCCACTGATGCGCTCGATGCCGTCGGCAATACGACCAAGGCCGTCACCAAGGGTTATGCCATCGGCTCCGCCGGTCTCGGCGCCCTGGTTCTCTTCGCTGCCTACTCCTACGACCTCAAATATTTTGCAGCGAATGGCGACAAGTTCCCTTATTTCGCCGGCATCGGCGAAATTTCCTTCGATCTTTCCAACCCTTACGTGGTGGCGGGATTGATCTTCGGAGGTCTCATTCCCTACCTCTTCGGTGGCATCGCCATGACCGCCGTCGGCCGTGCTGCCGGCGCAATCGTCGAGGAAGTGCGCCGTCAGTTCAAGGAAAAGCCCGGCATCATGCAAGGCACGGAAAAGCCGGATTACGGCAGGGCGGTCGACCTTTTGACCAAGGCCGCCATCCGCGAGATGATCGTGCCGTCGCTGCTGCCGGTGCTGGCGCCTATCGTCGTCTATTTCGGCGTTCTTCTCATCTCCGGTTCCAAGGCCTCCGCCTTTGCCGCCCTCGGCGCATCGCTGCTCGGCGTCATCATCAACGGCCTCTTCGTCGCTATCTCGATGACATCGGGCGGCGGCGCCTGGGACAATGCCAAGAAGAGCTTCGAAGACGGGTTCGTCGATAAGGACGGCGTGCGCCACATGAAGGGCTCGGATGCACACAAGGCCTCCGTCACCGGTGATACCGTCGGCGATCCTTACAAGGATACCGCCGGCCCTGCCGTCAACCCGGCGATCAAGATCACCAACATCGTCGCGCTGCTCTTGCTTGCCGTTCTCGCCGGATAAACAACGCCGCCTTGGCGTGGTGCACTTCACGCCGAAGCAGAGGCCATTACAGCGCCGCGCGTCTTTCTAGACGCGCAAAGGACGCTGTAACACTTTGAATGGCTGCATGATGTTATCCTTAAATCGACTCCGATTTAAGGAATCATGCAGTAAAAAACCCGCCGGAGCGATCCGGCGGGTTTTTCGTATGAGGCGTGTCCGATCAGCGCAGGCTGCTTGGGTTCTGCGGCGTGCCGCCGGCGCCACCGCCGAACAGGCTGCGGGCAGCACTCGCGGCGCTGCCGCCGGAAAGCATCTGTTGCAGGAAGGTGAGCTCCTTGCCGCCGGTCGGTGTGACGCGTCCGATCGTGTCGAACACCTTGCCGTCCTGCAGCGCATAGTTGGCGCGGCGGCTGACGACGCCGTCCTTGTCGAAATAGATCGCCAGAACGCTCTGATCGACGACCTTCAGCTTCTGGAAGGCGACGGCACGCGTGCGCCGCTGCGAGATGTAATAGAAGACTTCGCCGTCGAAGGTCGCCGTCGTCGACGGGGTGCCCAGCGAAAGCAGCACCTGCTCGCGGCTGGAGCCTTCCGGAACGAGGTTCAGCGACTGCTGGTCGGCGACGTAGCCGCCATTGAGCACGGTGCTGGTCTGGCAACCGGAGAGAGCGGTGGTGGAGGCGATTATGAAGGCAATGGCCGCGCTGCTGAAGAATTTCACGTCAGACTTGAAATACCGTTTATTCAACGACATCTACTCCCTTGAGTGTCGATAGCAGCCATTTGGGGCCTTGCACGCTTTCCTCCTGCAAAACCATTGTGGCCATTCCGGGTCGAATTTCCCGAATTCGCTTCGCTGACGCATCGAAGGCGTCGTCCCGAAACAGGCCATGATCGGCATTGCAATTCGCGCCTGCTTCGGTAAACCAGCTTTCGAAATCATGCAACAAGGCCAGACGCCGGCCGGCATGAAGAATGAGGCATTTCCGGAAAAAACAATGATCTTCGGGCTCTTCCGCAAGAAAAACAACAATCAGGCGATCGTCGACAGGCAATATGCGGCCCTGACGGCCGCCGCGCGCATGCCGGAGATCTATGAGCGGCTCAATGTGCCGGATACGGTCATGGGCCGTTTCGAGATGCTGTCGATTGCGATGATTCTGTTTTTTCGCCGCACACGTGCTTCCGCCACCAGCGGCCAGGAGATCGCCCAGGAGATCGTCGACGCTTTCTTCCAGGATATCGACTATTCGATCCGCGAACTCGGCATCGGCGACAACAGCGTGCCAAAGCGCATGAAGAAGCTCGCCGGCATGTTTTACGGCCGGCTCGAAGCCTATTCGAAGGCGATGGACACAGGCGATGCCGAAGCCCTCGCTGTCGCTCTTCAGCGCAATATCTACCCCGAAACCTCGGCGCCTGCCGATATGACCGGCCTCGCCGGATGGATGATGGCCGCAGAATCGCATCTGTCCGCCGTCCCCGAAGAGGTGATCACCACCGGTTCGGTAACGCTCCCGGCGGTCGCCTGAAGGAGGAAACGATGAAGAACGCTCGGGACGATGTTCCCTTCTCCTATCAAGTCAAGGTCGGCCACATCTCGGCCAACCCCGTCGAAGTCCATGTCGAGGCCGACACCAGCGAATTGAAGGCGCTTGCCGAGACCTGGAACGTCGTCTCCGTCGACGATCTCAGCGCCGATCTGCAGATTGCCCGCTGGAAGCGCGACGGCGTGCGCATCAAGGGCCGCGTGCAGGCGAAGATCGTCCAGTCCTGCGTCGTGACGCTGGAGCCGGTCGAATCCGCCATCGACGAGAGCTTCGAGCAGATCTTCGTGCCGGAGGGTTCCAAGCTTGCCCGCCAGGCCGGCAACGACGCCGGCGAGATGCTGCTCGATCCCGACGGTCCCGATCTGCCTGAGACCTTTGTCGGCGATACGATCGACGCCGGCGAGGTGGTTGCCGAATTCGCCGCTCTCGCGATCGATCCCTATCCGCGCAAAGAGGGGATTGAGTTCGACGGCCATATCGAGGATAGCGGCGAGGGGGACAAAAAGCCCTCGGCTTTCGCAGCCCTCAAGGACTGGAAAAAGGACTGAAGCTCCTCTGGCATTTGACACAATTCAGTTGTAAGCGACGCCAAAACCGGTATTTTGGCCGAAATTTCGCCCTCGGCGGAAAGAAGGATCAGGGACGCGTGATCAGAATATCTCTCGACCTCATGGGTGGCGACTTTGGTCCCCAAGTTGTCATCCCTGGCGCCGCCAAGGCGCTGGATCGGCATCCGGATATTTCCTTCGTTCTCTATGGTCTCAAGGAACAGTGCGATCCGGTTCTCGCCAAGTTTCCGAAACTCAAGGAAAAATCGCTCTTTCACGACTGCGAGCTTGCCGTCGCCATGGATGAAAAGCCGAGCCAGGCGCTGCGCCGTGGCCGCTATATCTCCACCATGTGGCGCTCGATCGAGGCGGTGAAGACGGGTGACGCCGATGTCGCGGTCTCGGCCGGCAATACTGGCGCACTGATGGCGATGGCGAAATTCTGTCTGCGCACCATGGCCAATATCGAGCGTCCGGCGATCGCTGCGATCTGGCCGACGCTGAAGGGTGAGAGCATCGTGCTCGATGTTGGCGCGACGATCGGCGCCGACGCGCAGCAGCTGATGGATTTTGCCCTGATGGGCGGCGCCATGGCGCGCGCGCTTTTCGAGGTCGAACGGCCGACGGTCGGCCTTCTGAACGTCGGCGTCGAGGAGATGAAGGGCCAGGAAGAGGTCAAGGAAGCCGGCCGGCTGTTACGCGAGGCGAACATCGATTCGCTCGAATATTCCGGCTTCGTCGAGGGCAACGACCTTGGCAAGGGCACAGTCGACGTCGTCGTCACCGAAGGATTTTCCGGCAATATCGCGCTCAAGACCGCTGAAGGCACCGCCAAGCAGATCGGCGAATATCTGCGTGCCGCCATGTCGCGCACGCTGCTGGCCCGCATCGGCTACCTGTTCGCCAAAAGTGCATTCGACATGCTTCGCGAGAAGCTCGATCCGAGCAAGGTCAATGGCGGCGTGTTTCTCGGGTTGAACGGCATCGTCATCAAGAGCCATGGCGGGGCGAATGCCGAAGGCATCGCCGCCGCCATTGAAGTCGGTTACGACATGGCCAAGAACGGCCTCAATCAGAAAATAGAAAACGATCTTAAGAAATATCACGCCAAGCGGCTGCCCCCGATGGGCCCGGAAGCGGCATGAGCGATGGGGTTCAATCAAAGATGATCCGTTCAGTGGTTCGCGGGTTCGGAGCAGCGCTTCCGAAGCGCGTGATAACCAATCGTGACATGGAGGCCATCGTCGACACATCGGACGAATGGATCGTCCAGCGCACCGGCATCCGCCAGCGTTATGTCGCCGGCGATGACGAAACGACGGCGTCGCTCGGCGAGGCCGCGGCACGCGCAGCCCTTGCCAATGGCGGCCTGACGCCTGCCGATATCGATCTTATCATCTGCGCCACCTCGACGCCGGACAACACGTTTCCCGCAACGTCGGTCAACATCCAGAACCGCCTCGGCATGAGCCATGGCTTCGCCTTCGACGTCCAGGCCGTCTGCACCGGTTTCGTCTATGCGGTTACCACAGCGGATGCCTATATCCGCGGCGGGCTTGCCAAGCGCGTTCTCGTCATCGGCGCCGAAACATTTTCGCGCATTCTCGACTGGAACGACCGCACCACCTGCGTGCTTTTCGGCGACGGTGCCGGCGCGATCATACTCGAAGCGACCGAAGGCGAGGGCACCGTTGCCGATCGCGGCGTGCTGACCGCACATCTGCGTTCCGACGGCTCGCACAAGGAAAAGCTCTATGTCGATGGCGGACCGTCGACGACGGGCACTGTCGGCAAGCTGCGCATGGAAGGCCGCGAGGTCTTCAAATACGCTGTCGGCATGATCACCGACGTTATCCAGGCGGCATTCGATTCGACCGGCACCACCGCCGATGACCTCGACTGGCTGGTGCCGCATCAGGCCAATCGCCGCATTATCGACGGTTCGGCGAAGAAGCTGAACATCGATGCCGCGAAGGTGGTCATCACCGTCGATCTGCACGGCAATACGTCGGCCGCCTCGATCCCGTTGGCACTTGCGACCGCTGCCGGCGACGGCCGCATCAAGAAGGGCGACCTGGTGATGCTCGAAGCGATGGGCGGCGGCTTTACCTGGGGTGCGGTTCTGCTGCGCTGGTAGGCACGAATCCTAAAAAACTGGCGGCGAACAAGAGCTTGACCGTAAGGCGCAAGACAAATACTCTTCGTGCGATTTCACAAAATATTTTGTATGGGCGGGGAAACCATGACCGGAAAGACAGTGACGCGAGCAGACCTGGCGGAATCCGTTTTCCGAAAGGTCGGGCTGTCCCGGACCGAATCTGCCGAACTGGTCGAAACCGTCATCGACGAGATCTGCAACGCCATCGTGCGTGGTGAAACCGTCAAGCTTTCTTCCTTTGCCACCTTTCAGGTGCGCGACAAGAACGAGCGAATCGGCCGCAATCCGAAGACCGGCGAGGAAGTTCCGATTTCCCCCCGCCGGGTCATGACCTTCAAGGCGTCGAACGTGCTGAAGACGCGCATCCTCAAGGCGCATGTCGCTCGCAAGATCAAGCTGAAGCCTCTGAATCCGGCTCCCTGATATCGGCATCTCGTTTCGGAACGGCGTTTTTTTCTCTCTCGCACTGTCCATCCTTGTGCGCAACGTCGAGACATGACTTGAATTGTCGGCGCCAAACCGTTGAAATATGATGAGTCGCCGTTGGATCGAGCCGCGAGGTCGCGTAGCAGTATGACGTTGGACAAGAGCCCCGATGCCTTTCGCACTATCAGCGAAGTCGCAGACGATCTTGATCTGCCGCAGCATGTGCTGCGCTTCTGGGAGACGCGTTTCCCCCAGATAAAGCCGATGAAGCGCGGCGGCGGCCGTCGCTACTACCGGCCGGAAGATGTGGATCTCCTCAAGGGCATCCGGCATTTGCTCTATGATCATGGCTATACGATCAAGGGTGTGCAGAAGCTTCTGAAGACCAACGGCAACAAGTTCGTCATATCAGTCGGTCATGGCGACCTCGCCAGCGTCGAGGCGCTTGCGTCGGGCGTGCAGGATACGGCTGGCGGGGAACCGCGCGTCGGCATGGCCGACGAAGACCAGATTGTCGGCCGCGCCAAGCCGCCGATCACCCGCCGGTTCTTCAATTTCGTCGCTGGAGACGACGAGCAGGAAGTCTCGATCGGCAAGTCGAGCGTCGGCAAGGAAGACAGGGCGCTGCTGCAGGAGGCGCTCTACGACCTCCTGGAATGCAAGCGTCTGCTCGATCAGGTGCGCTGAACAGGAGCTCAGGCTTCGGTAAGCCGCTTCATCGCCTGTTCGAGTTCGCTGAGCTGGAAGGGTTTTTGCAGCACGGGCAACGTGCTTGGGCTGCTGCCATCAGGTGCAGTGCCATATCCCGTCGCGTAGAGATAGGGTTTGCCGCGTTCGTCGAGCAGCTTTGCGACCGGCAGCGAACTCTGCCCGGCAAGCGAGACGTCGAGGATTGCAGCGTCGAACTCCGTATCCCTGGCGGTTGCCAGCGCCCGCTCCAGATCGGGCGCGCTGGCGCAGACCCGGTAACCCAGATCGGCAAGCATGTCCTCGAGCAGCATGGCAATCAGCGCGTCGTCTTCGACGATGAATATGTCTTTCATGATCCCGTCCACCCATTTCCCCTCGCCGGGCATGGAGATTTATGTGGACCGCTTGCACCGCTCGTCAAGACGTCGTGCCCGGCACTGCAAGAAACAGCATATTGCCCGGTGAAATTTGATGTGCAAAAGCTGGGATGCCGTCTCCGCAACGGCGACTGCATAATTCCTTAAATCGGAATCGATCTATGGATAAAATTATGCAGTAATCCAAAGTGTTACAGCGTCCTATGCGCGTCTGAAAAGACATGGCGGCGCTGTAAGAAGGGGTGTCGAATGGATTTGCTGAGTGCCACGGATTGGCTGCGTCACAGGCCGGGTTTTACCTATCCGCTGGCCGTTGCCTTCGTTGGCCTGACCTTTCTTCTGAGGCTTGCCGCCAGCGACACTCTCTCCGGCTTTCCCTTCCTCAGCTTCCTTCCGGCGATATTGCTGGCGAGTTTCATAGGCGGGGCCGGGCCGGGTCTGGTTGCGGCCTTGCTTGCCGCTTTCATCGTCCAGCAGTTTTTCGTCGAGCCGCACAACATCTTCTGGCCGGTCAGCGCCGGGCAATGGGTCGGTCTTTCCACTTATCTCGTCAATGCCGCGATCATCGTCGGCCTGATGGAGATGATCATTATCGCACATGAGCGGCAGAGCCGCCTTCGCAGTGAGCTCAACAGCTTCAACACGCGCCTCGAAGAGACAGTCGTCCAGCGCACTGCCGAGCTCAGGCACGAGATGGAAGAGAATGCCGCCGCTCAGGCGCAGGTCCGCCAGTTGCAGAAGATGGAGACGATTGGTCAGCTGACCGGCGGCGTCGCTCATGACTTCAACAACATGTTGGCGATCATCATCGGCAACCTCGACCTCGCCCAGCGGCGCCTGAGCGGCAGCGAGGATCCCCGCCTGCTTTACTCCATCCAGAATGCCAAAGACGGCGCGCAGAGGGCGGCGGTACTGACCGCGCGTCTTCTCGCTTTCTCGCGCCAGCAGCCGCTCGCCCCTGAGGTGATCGACCTTAACAAGCTGGTCGGCGGCATGTCTGAGCTATTGCGGCGCACGCTCGGTGAGCAGATCCGGATCGAGACCGTGCTTGCCGGCGGTCTGTGGCCGAGCTTTGCCGATTTGAGCCAGCTCGAGAATGCCATCCTGAACCTTGCCGTCAACGCTCGCGACGCTATGCCGGGCGGCGGAAATCTGACGATCGAGACCGCCAATACCGAACTCGACGAGCGATATTCGCGCATGCATTCGGAGGTCGAGGCGGGCCAATATGTAATGGTCAGCATAACTGACACTGGCACCGGCATGTCGCCGGAGGTGATCGAGCGCGCCTTCGACCCTTTCTATACGACCAAGGGACCCGGCAAAGGCACCGGCCTCGGCCTCAGCCAGGTTTACGGCTACATCAAGCAGAGCGGCGGCCACATCAAGATCTATTCAGAGATCGACAGGGGCACGACGGTGAAGATCTATCTTCCCCGTCATGTCGGCGCGACGGACGCCCGGTCGGGCGCCGCCGGCACCCAGCCGATTCCTCACGGCAGCGTCAATGATACGATCCTGGTGGTGGAAGACGACGAGCACGTCCGCACCATGACGGCCGAAAGCCTGCATGAACTCGGTTACACCGTATTGCAGGCGGCAAGCGGCATAGAGGCGCTTCTGTTGCTCGAAGAAAATCCGGCAGTCGATTTGATCTTCACCGATATCGTCATGCCGCAGATGAGCGGACGCCAGCTTGCCGATGTCGTCCAGGAAAAATGGCCGACGATCCGGATCCTTTACACCACGGGTTACACCCGCAATGCCATCGTCCACAATGGTGTGCTCGATCATGGCGTTTCCCTGCTCGCCAAGCCCTTCAGCCTGGAGCAGCTGGCTCATAAGATCCGCGAACTTTTGAATGTACCGGCGAGGGTGGGAGACGAGCGGACGTGAAGCCGGCATACGGCCGCACGTCCACAATTCCCGATCGTGTTATTCCAGCACCTGGATGATACGGTGGGTCTTCGGCTCGACGATAACGCGCCGCTCATTGACGACTGTATAGCCGTAACCGTCCATGTCAGGCACGGTGTGCACTTCGACGGTATCGGGCAGCGTCGTGCCAACCACGATATCGCCGTCATAGACGACGGACGGCGTGTTTTGCTCCATCACATAGGTGCGCACTTCGCCGGGCAATACGACGGAGCCGGTCGGTGCGGGATCTGTGACGATGACGGTGCTCTGCGCGAAGGCGGCGGAGCTGATGGTCAGTATGGCGGCCGCAGCCAGCATGGTCTTGCGCATGGGATGTTCTCCTTTTCCTACCCCAGACATCAAGGCAACGCCGGCCATGCGGCATAGTTCCCCACGGGCTTTTCGCCCAGCGGAAGACAGGCGCAATCAAAGCAATTAAGTTGCTGCTAAATTGATTTCCACATCATTGGGTTGAGTTGTCCGAATAACGTTCAGTGAGAGTTCGTCCGGTGACATCAGCGGCCGGTTCTTTACTCTTCGTTAACCATGTAGGCGATTTATGTCGGATGAACGGCCAGGTGGTCGTTGATTCGAAGGTCCGTCGCGTTTCGGTTTGCGAATGGATATCTGAAAAGGCGATTGCGGCTCGAGACATGCGCTTGCGGAAGACGATATCGCTGGTGGCGGTGGCTGGCATGATGGCCGGCTGCACATCGACGGGCGGTGTGCGCCAGCCTTCCGGGCCGGAAACCGTGGCGCCGGAAAAAGCGCTGGTCCTGCCGCCGCCGGGCGGTCCGTCGATCGTCAGTGTTGTCGAGCGCAAGCGTGGAAACGGCGTCGAGCAGACGATCTCGCTGTTTACGTCATCCTCCGTGCCTGGTCAGAATTTCCTGAAGGTCCAGTTCTTCGGCGCCTCCGGGGCCAACCCCGGCACCGGCAATGCGGGCTTCAGCATGATCAACGAGAGCGGCATTGCCCGCGAGGTGGCCCGTTCGGCCCCTAGCGTGCCGATGGCGACGTCGGCGACCTTCCTGCAGAACGCCTATGGCCCCTTCGGTTACGCCTCCGGCCGCAGCCGGGCCGGCGACACCTGCGTCTATGCCTGGCAGCAGATCCGCTCGAGCACTGCTGCCAATACCCAGGCGCGCAATTTCGGCATGATCCAGCTGCGCCTGCGCCTTTGCGATGCGAGGGCGAGCGAGCGCCAGCTGCTCGGCATCGTCTATGGTTACACCATATCAGGCACCTTCGATGGCGTGGTCTGGAACCCTTACGGCAATCCGCCGTCCGCCGACGGTGCGCTCGGACGCACCGGCGAGCCGATCTATCCCGACAAGGGCGGTTATCGCGCCAGCCCGATGCCGATCGGCTACGAGCCGGCGCCGGCCATAGTCAGC
>NZ_JALBGX010000053.1:0-45219 GCF_023006465.1 Rhizobium sp. PRIMUS64
AGGCAGGTTCCGCTGAGGCCGCCGACGAGATGGTGGATCGCATTTTCGGCGCCCAGGCCCGCGCAGCTGCCAGTGGCCAAGCGCAGGGTCGCGCCCAGCAGACGCAATACCAGCAGGCCCAAAATCAACAGACACAAAACGCCCAGGGCGACGCCGGCAAGCGCATGGATGGCGATGCCGCCGAGGCCGACAGCAGGGGCGACGAGGAAGCAGGCGAAGCTGCGGCAAATGCCGCCGCCAACCTGTCGCTGCCGCTCAGCATCCTGACAAATCTGGTGCGCCGTTTCACCGGCGCCAAGGATACGGGCCTCGAAAAGGCACCGGATGAGGTGACGACGGCGACGGTGACGATCGACGACGTGTTGAAGAGCGGCTGGATCACTGCATCGTTGCCGGAGGGCCGCGAAATCGGCTTCGCATTGCCGGCCGGCACGACCGACGGTCACGAGATCAGGCTCAAGGGACAGGGCTTCAAACTGCCGGGCCTGCAGCGCGGCGACGCCGTCATCAACATTCGCATTGCGCCAGATCCGCGCTTCACGGTCGACGGTTTCGATCTGCACGCCGTGCTGCCGCTCAGCATCGAAAATGCCGTGCTCGGCACCGAAGCCCGCATCGAAGGACCGAGCGGGCCGCTGAACGTGACGATCCCGGCATGGTCCGGCTCGGACAAGACGATTAGAATTCCCGGCCAGGGATTGCCCCGCGAAGAGGGCGGCAGAGGCGATCTCGTTGTCGAATTGCGCATTATCTTGTGGGAAAAACCCGACGATAAAATCACCGATCTCATGCGGAGCATGCGCGAAGGCCTGTTCCTATGAAATTTTTATGACATTCGCACCCTTTATTACGATCCCTAACAGTTGATGATCCCGGCCAAGCTTGAACCGATTAACGGCCTATGCCATAGGCAGGATCGATCAGAATCCTAGGGAGCGAAATATGGCTCAAGCATCCGGCCTCATGGCAGGCAAACGCGGCGTCATCATGGGTGTCGCCAACAATCGTTCGATTGCGTGGGGTATTGCCAAGGCCATTCATGCGCAGGGTGGAGAAGTCGCGTTCACCTATCAGGGCGATGCGCTGAAGAAGCGTGTCGAGCCGCTCGCCGCCGAAATCGGCGCGACACTGGTCGGCCACTGTGATGTCGCCGACGAAGCCACCATCGATGAGGTTTTCGGGAACGTCGAAAAGCTGTGGGGCAAGATCGATTTCCTCGTGCATGCGATCGGCTTTTCCGACAAGGACGAGCTGACCGGCCGCTACGTCGACACCTCGGCCGACAACTTCGCCAAGACGATGCAGATCTCCGTCTATTCCTTCACTTCGGTCGCACGCCGCGCCGAGAAGCTGATGACGGATGGCGGCGCCATGCTGACGCTGACCTATTACGGCGCCGAAAAGGTCATGCCGAACTATAACGTCATGGGTGTGGCCAAGGCCGCGCTCGAAGCGAGCGTCAAGTATCTCGCCGTCGACCTCGGGCCGCAGAACATCCGCGTCAACGCCGTCTCGGCCGGACCGATCAAGACGCTTGCCGCCTCAGGCATTGGCGATTTCCGCTATATTCTGAAGTGGAACGAATATAACGCACCGCTGCGCCGCACCGTCACCATCGAGGAAGTCGGCGATGTCGGCCTCTATCTCCTGTCGGACCTGTCGCGCTCCGTCACCGGCGAAGTGCACCATGCCGACAGCGGCTATCATGTCATCGGCATGAAGGCGGTCGACGCGCCCGACATTTCCGTCATCAAGGACTAGAGCATTTCGAGCGGAGCTGAGACCGTGCTTATCTACGTGATCAGACACGGCCAGACCGCCTGGAATGCCGAGCGCCGCCTGCAGGGTCAGAAGGATATCCCGATGAATGCCACGGGCCTCGAACAGGCTCGGCAGAACGGCATCGCGCTTGCCGGGATTCTCGGCGACACGATCGACCAATTCGATTTTGTCGCCAGCCCGCTCGGGCGCACACGCGCGACCATGGAGATCATGCGCACCGCCATGGGCCTGCCACCGCTCGCCTATCGTACCGATCCGAGGCTGGTGGAAATTTCCTTCGGCGACTGGGAGGGCTCGACGATCAAGGAGCTGAAGGCGACGCAGCGTGAGCGGGTGGCGGAACGCAATGCCTCGAAATGGGATTTCATCCCGCCCGGCGATGATGCGGAAAGCTATGAAATTCTCTCCTGGCGGACCGGCTCATGGCTGAACTCCGTCGATCGCCCGACGGTTTGCGTGACACATGGCGGCGTCATCCGCACGCTTTTCCAGACAATCGCCGACCTGCCGAAAAGCACTGCTGCGGAAGGCGCGATCCCGCAGGATCGAATCATCAGGATCGAAACCACTGAGCGGACGATCGTCTGGCTCTAGGCAGTGCCAGTCAGCGATGCGCTCAACAGGTCGGATTGGAATGCGAACGAGCTGTTTGGCCTGTGCTGTCCAGGGAGGTTGCAGCCATCGGCGCTTACCTCACCCGATCAGTCTCCAGAGAACTGCCTATTTGACGATGTCGAGATCGTTGATGACGCGTTTGCCGTCGACCTCGGTATAGAAGACGATCACCTTCACGCCGGCTTCGAGGCCGTCAAAATTGAATTCCTCAGGCGCCTGATAGGTCTTGCCGTCATCGAGCGTCAGCACGAGGTTTGTTGTGTCGACCTTCTTGATCGTCGCCTCGACATCGGCGCTCTCGGCAAAACCGCTCATCGGTGACAGGAAGCTTGCTGTTGCCAAAAGCGTGGCGACGACGAAACGCATGGCGACAATCCTTTTAAGACGCTGCACGAGAACATGACTGGCCACAGATAAGCTCCTGAATATGGCGAAAATTGCCCGTAAGAATGGCTTTTCCCGCCCAATTGATGAATAGGATTTTAAATATAATCAAGATACCGCGTTAACCCGCGGTTTTTCCCTTCACACGATTTTTCGGCATCGCCGGCGGGCAATCGTAAATTAACCCGCGCGTCCTACAGTTGCTCGCCAACAGGGGAGTTTCATTTTGCTATCCAGGCTCAGCGACAGCAAGCAGTTGCGGCGCGTGTTGAAGAATACTCGCGTTTCGTTTCTGGTTTCGTCGCTTGTCGCCCTCGTCGTCATCATGGTCGGCTTCGGCCTCGACCGGGCCAATACTGCGTCTTATGTGCGCGAACTTCATATCCGCACCGAAAACGAGACGAACCTGATCCGCGCCCGGGTCATGGCCGAGATCAATTTGGACCTCAGCGTCGTCCGCGACCTTTCGAACCTGATCTCCCTCAGCGCGGCCAACGGAGAGGAGATGGAGCGCCAGATCAACTGGCTGCTGATCCAGAACCCGTCCTTCATTCATATCGCCGTCGCCCCTGATTTCATCGTCCGCGACATCCAACCGCCGCAATCCGGCAATGAGCGGATCGGCCGCGACGTGCGCGAAACTCTCTTCTTCCGCCAGGTGATGACCAGCGCGGCCGGCGACCAGTCGGCGCGCTTCTACGGCCCGATCAGCATTGATAGCCGCGACGCCTTTGCCATCTTCTTCCCGGTTTTCGTCAGGGAGAACGGCGAGCGGCGGCTCTGGGGAGCAGTCGAGGTCGCGATCGACCAGACGATGTTCTACCAGGCGACCGGGCTGATGCCGGCACGCGACCGCGAGAACCGGGAACGCTATCCGCATCTCGACCATCTTTCGATCGCCATCCGCGATATCGGCGCGGCGGCCGCGACCAATGCGGCTCTGCCGCCGCCGTTCTTCGGTTCGTCCGATATCGATGACAAGCATCCGATGCGCCAGAAGATCGGCTTTGCCGGCGGCAAGTGGGAGCTTTCCGCGGTCCCGAACAGCGGCTGGAACGCGATACCCGAAAACCGCACCGAGTTGCGTCTGATCATCCTTGCCGCCGGCTTCATCATCATCGTGCCGATCTTCTTCGCGACCCTTCTGCTCGGCGAGCGCAATCGCAATATTACCGCGCTGGAGAGGCGCGAGGCGAAATTGCTGGAACTGTCGCAGCGGCTCAATCTGGCGCTGGAATCCTCCAATATCGGCATCTGGGAGCTGGAGGATCATTCGAGCAGCCTGCTCTGGGACGCCCGCGCCGCGGCTCTGCACGGCAAAGCGGCGGCAGAAGGAAGCCGGCCGCTCGACGAATGGCTGGCGGCGATCCTGCCCGAGGATCGTGAAACCGCCGAAGTGCATTTCTTCAGCTGCAGCATTGCCGGCGCTGCCTGCACGGCGCAGTACCGCATCCTGCTTGGCGACGGTGGCATCCGCCACCTGCGCTCGGTCGGCGCCTTCTATACGGATGCCGGCGGCGTCAGCAAGACGATCGGCATCGTCTGGGACGTGACCGCCGATGCGGTGACCACCGACACGCTGCGCAAGGCCAAGGATATGAGCGAGGTCAAGAATGCCGAGCTGGAGCTGGCGCTTGAAGAGCTCTCAAGCCGCGAGGGGCAGCTCGCCGAGCTTTCCAGCCGGCTCGACCTGGCGCTCAACTCCTATCAGTGCGGCATATGGGAGGCGCGGCCTGGCCTCGGCGGCTCGATCTGGAACGAGCGGATGCACGAGCTCTACGGGCTTGCGCCGCGCAACGGCTTCATGACCGAGGAGATCTGGCTTAGCCGCATCCACCCCGAGGACCGGAGCCTGGCGCTCGAAAGCGCGCGTCACTTCAAGCGCAACGGCGATACGCACACCCTCGTCTGCCGGGTGATCGTCGACGACGGCTCGGTGCGCTATGTGCGCTCGGTCGGCAAGGTCCACCAGACGGGGACCGGCGAGATGAAGATCATGGGCATCGCCTTCGATGCCACCGAAGACGTGCTGATGACGATCCGGCTGAAGGCCGCCAAGGACGAGGCGGTCGCCAAGAATATCGAGCTCGAACTTGTCAAGAACAGGATCGAGCACAATTCGCTGCACGACCCGCTGACCGCACTCGCCAATCGCCGCAAGCTCGACATCGCACTCGAAAATCTCACCCATGACGGCCGGCAGCAGCGGCAGAAATTCTCGATCCTGCACATCGATCTCGACCGCTTCAAGGACATCAACGACACGCTCGGCCATGCCGCCGGCGATGCGATGCTGGTGCACGCCTCGAAGGTGCTCGCCAAGAATGTCCGCGGCAGCGATATCGTCGCGCGCATCGGCGGCGACGAGTTCGTCATCCTCGCCCTCGACGTCGGCGACAAGGAGATGGCGCAGCTTTCGACACGGATCATCGAGGAGATGCGCCAGCCGATCGATTTCCAGGGCTTTTCCTGCCGCTGCGGCGTGTCGATCGGCATTGCGCTCGCCAACGGCATCCATGTCGATGCGCGCAAAGTGCTGATCAATGCCGACATCGCGCTCTACCGCGCCAAGAGCATGGGCCGCAACCGCTTCGAATTCTTCAATCACAATCTCCAGGCCGATATCATCAACACCAAGCGTACGGCCGACGAGATCCTCGCCGGCATCGACAATGGCGAATTCACCGCCTGGTATCAGCCGCAATTCTGCGCCCGGACGATGGAACTGACCGGCGTCGAGGCGCTGGTGCGCTGGCAGCATCCGTCCAAGGGACTGCTGACGCCCGACAAGTTCCTGCGCATCGCCGACGAGATCAATGTCGTGCAGATGCTCGACCGGATCGTGCTGGAAACGGCGCTGCACGACAAGATGCGCTGGACCGCGCGCGGCATTGCCGTGCCCAAGGTCTCGGTCAATGTTTCGGCCCGGCGGCTGCATGACGGCAGCCTGCTGGAATCGCTCGCCGACCTGCATATCCGTCCGGGCGAAATCTCCTTCGAACTCGTGGAATCGATCTTCCTCGACGAGAGCGAGGACGTCGTCTCGCAGAATCTCGAGCGCATCAAGGCGCTCGGCATCGATATCGAGATCGACGATTTCGGCACCGGCCATACCTCGATCGTCAGCCTGTTGAAGCTGAAGCCCAAGCGCCTGAAGATCGATCGCCAGCTGGTGCAGCCGATCGTCAATGCCTCGCAGGAGCGCGCACTCGTCAGCTCGATCATCGAGATCGCCCGCTCGCTCGGCGTCGAGACGGTGGCCGAAGGGGTGGAGACGGCAGCACATGCCGCACTGCTGCGCGATCTCGGCTGCGATATCCTGCAGGGCTATGCCTTTTCGCGGCCGCTCTCCTTCGACGATTTCACCAACGAAGCCACAGGAACGGGGTGGCGGCTGGCCTCGTGATCGCCGCCTGCCGATCGACCTCGTCCTGACCCCTCCCCGCCCGCGCAGAGAGAGTGGCGGCAGGATGCGCCGTCCATCCCCGACAACGAACGGAAACAGCATTTCCTGAGCTGGTGGTTTGGCGCAAAGAAAGGCTTTTGCCTCGGCGGGTTTTTGGCCTATGAGTGTCGCGCCTTTTCAAGCAATGGCGCGGCCGGCAGCGACCGGCTTTGGCGCGCCACCGTGGGAACACATGTCGCACAATACATTCGGTCACCTTTTCCGCGTAACCACCTGGGGCGAAAGCCATGGTCCGGCGCTCGGCTGCGTCGTCGACGGCTGCCCTCCGGGGCTGCGCTTCAAGCTCGAAGACCTGCAGGTCTGGCTCGACAAGCGCAAGCCTGGCCAATCCCGCTTCGTGACGCAGCGGCGCGAGGACGATCTGGTGAAGGTGCTGTCCGGCGTCATGCTGGACGCCGACGGCGCGACGATGACGACCACCGGCACGCCGATCTCCATGCTGATCGAAAACACCGACCAGCGCTCCAAGGACTACGGCGAGATCGCCAAACAATATCGCCCCGGCCATGCCGATTATACCTATGACCTCAAATACGGCATTCGCGACTATCGCGGCGGCGGCCGCTCCTCGGCGCGCGAAACCGCCGCGCGGGTTGCCGCCGGCGGCATCGCCCGCCTTGTCGTGCCAGGTGTTACCGTGCGCGGCGCGCTGGTACAGATCGGCAAACACAAGATCAACCGCCGCAACTGGGATTGGGACCAGGTCGATCAGAACCCGTTCTTCTCGCCCGATGCCGCGATCGTGCCGGTCTGGGAGGAATATCTCGACGGCATCCGCAAGAACGGCTCCTCGATCGGCGCAGTCATCGAGGTGATCGCCGAAGGTGTGCCGGCCGGCCTCGGCGCGCCGATCTATGCCAAGCTCGACCAGGATATCGCCTCGCTGCTGATGTCGATCAACGCCGTCAAGGGCGTCGAAATCGGCAATGGTTTTGCCGCCGCCGAAACGTCAGGCGAAGACAATGCCGACGAGATGCGCATGGGCAATGACGGCACGCCGATCTTCCTTTCCAACAATGCCGGCGGTATTCTCGGCGGCATCTCCACCGGGCAGCCGGTGGTGGCGCGTTTCGCCGTCAAGCCGACCTCCTCGATCCTGACCGAACGCCAGTCGATCGATGCGGAGGGCAAGAATGTCGATATCCGCACCAAGGGCCGACACGACCCCTGCGTCGGCATCCGCGCCGTGCCGATCGGCGAGGCGATGGTCGCCTGCGCCGTCGCCGACCATTATCTTCGCGACCGCGGCCAGACCGGCCGTCTGAAATAGGAGCGCTCGTCCCATGTCTTATGACCAGAAGCGTGTCGTCGACGCCATCCGGGCCTTCGAGGCCGGCGAGATCGTCGTCGTCATGGACGACAATGACCGCGAGAACGAAGGCGACCTGATCGTCGCTGCCGTGCATTGCACACCTGAGAAGATGGCCTTCATCGTGCGCCACACCTCCGGCATCGTCTGCGCGCCGATGCCGAAGGAAGAGGCCAAGCGCCTCAACCTCAACGCCATGGTGGCGGAAAACGATTCGGCCCATACGACGGCCTTCACCGTCTCGGTCGATTTCAAGCACGGCACATCGACCGGCATCTCCGCCGACGACCGGACGCTGACGGTGCGCAACCTCGCCAATCCGAATGTCGGCGCTTCCGATTTCGTCCGTCCCGGCCACATCTTCCCGCTGGTTTCCCGCGAAGGCGGCGTGCTGATGCGCTCCGGCCATACGGAAGCTGCCGTCGACCTCTGCAAGCTCGCCGGCCTGCCGCTGATCGGCGTTATCTCAGAACTCGTCAACGACGACGGCACCGTCACCCGCGGCCCTGAGGTGGTGGACTTTGCCGAACAGCACGGGCTGAAGCTCGTTTCCGTCGCGGATCTGATCGCCTATCGCCAGCGCAAGGAAACGCTGATCGAGCTCGGCACCAGCTTCGACATCGAGACGCCGTTCGGCAAAGCCAAGGCCCATACCTATTCCCTGCCCTGGGACCCGATGCAGCATCTCGCCGTCGTCTTCGGCGACATCCGCGACGGTGTCGACATCCCGGTGCGCCTGCATCCGGAGAATGTCGCCGATGATCTCTTCGGCAAGAACAGCCCGGTCGATTTCTACATGCAGAAGATTGCCGAGCAAGGCCGCGGCGTCATCGTCTATCTGCGCGAAGGCTCGGTCGGCGTCGGCCACCACGACAACGGCCGCAAGGCCCGCAACCAGGGCCGCGAAGCCCATGCCGAAGCCCAGACGCGCGACAGCGAGTGGCTGGAAATCGGCCTCGGCGCCCAGATCCTCAGGGATCTCGGCGTCAGCTCGATCAAACTGCTCACCAGCCGCGAGCGCCACTATGTCGGCCTCGAAGGTTTCGGCATCAAGATCAGCACGACGGAGATCTGCTGACTACGCTCATGCTGCCGCCGCTCCGTTTCTAGATGTTTAGTCCCGGAACCAACCATAATTTAAATATCTTCCGTCTATTGATCCGATGTGGGATTGGAGCGGAATCATGCAGGTCGATCTGTCAATCAATGCGTCGCAGACACAGGAAAATTGCGCCAAGAATAAACCTCTGGCGACATGGCGGATTTTCTCGGTTATATACTTCGCTGCTTTGTCTATCGCCCTTCTCGATTTTGCCGATGCGCGCAGCTTTCTCGGCGATATCGATGACCGCATGCGTGAATTGCAGATTCGCCAATTTTTCTCGGCAAATGGGCGTTGGTATGATCTGACGCTGCCGATGATCGCGATGCCGGAGACCTATGCGTCGCCATGGTCGCGGTTGATCGATCTTCCATATATGACCATAGCGGCCATATTGGCGCCGTTGCTCGGTCTCGAAAAATCAATCCCAATTTCTTTCGACATCTGGCCGCCGGTGATGCTCTCGATATTCTGTCTTTTGGTCGCGGCGATTTTTCGCCCGCAACTGAGAGTATCACGCGCATTGAATTACACAATCGTGGTTACCAGCGTTTTCCTGATGGCCCTTGCCGTGTGGGAATTCGTTCCGGGTCGCATCGACCACCACAATATGCAGATCATCGGGCTCTTGATTATGATGGCGGGCCTTCAAAGATGGGACAGGGCGGGCGGAATCCTTGTCGGAGCCGGTACGCTCATCTGCTTCGTCGTCAGTCTCGAGGGGCTGCCGTTTGTAACGCTCGGTTTTCTCGGCCTTGTTCTTTGCTTTGTCTTCGATGTCCGCGGCACGCGCCAGGTGCTTTTTGCCGCGGCAGTAACAATTCTGGTTCTGACGTTGCCTGCCGCATTCGCTTTCATTGGGCCATCGGGAATTCTCTCGATGCAGTGCGACGCCGTTTCTGCTCCCTATATTCTGCTCGCGATCGGCTGCTCCCTTTCTCTGGCTACAGGAACAGCCTTGCTGGCAAAGCAAACCTTTAATGTGAAGCTGATTGGGCTTGCCCTTCCGACAGCATTCGTCGCAGCAGCAACTGCCATCTTGTTCCCCCGTTGCTTGTCCGGTCCCTATTGGATGATCGACCCTCTCTCCAAGGCGGATTGGCTGGACAGGGTCGGGCAGGAGCACAGCTTCGTCTATTTTCTCCAGCAAGGCCAGTTCTTCATCGTCTTCATGCTCGCGGTCCTTGCCTGCATCGCAATCATGGCGCTGCCGGCCGTGATTGGTGGGGCGCGCAAGCAGCATGCGGGTATTGCGATCATGTTTGCCATCGCCGTCGCAAGCCTCGTGCTGACGCTGCTTCAGACGCGAAACATACGCTTCGCGTTCGCATTTATTCCACTGTTCTTGCCGCTTGCGCTTGAACTCGTCACAATGTCGGCCGCAGACGCGTCCGGCAGGCTCAAACAGGTTCGCACCCTTGTTGCGGCAGCCGTCATTCTTGTCCTTGGAACGACTGCCGCATTGCGATTCATAATACCGCAGCAGGAATCCCATTACGATGCCATCGACTATATGGCTTACAGTGACTGCGCTGATCAGGACTTTTCCGTTCTTTCGAGCCAGCAACCCGGGCGCATAGCGGTGCCGCAGGGGTTGGCGTTGCCGGTTGTATTTGCGGCGCCCGACGGATTTTCTGTCGCTGCCGTTCCATTCCACCGCGCCTCGCCAGGAATGAAACGGATGTTTGAGGCCTTTACGTCGCACGCCAGCGAGGTTCGCCGCTCGGCACTCGCGCCTTTCGACTATGTCGCCGTCTGCAGATTTCCGTTGTCCGTTGATCCACGTGAGGCGCCACTTTACGCGGAGTTGGCGAGAGGCGGCTCTTGGCCGGGACTTCAGCGTATTCCATCTCCGTCAAAGACAGATTTTCAACTCTTTCGCATTGACCATTCATCGCTTCGCTGATGTTGCTGGACGATGGAAGCCACAACTCGGGGATTAGTGCGTGGACACATTGCGACCTAATTCAGACGCTGTTGACTGCGATTTGACGATCGCGCGAGGACTTGTCGCGGCGAGTGGCGATGCCTCATGTTGCTTGAGTTTGCCGCAGAACCTGCGATGAGATTGCGCCACCGCTAGACCCAATAGGGTCAAGAGCTTCCTTGTGATTGCTTTGCAAGGATCTATGCACAGGAGGTGTCTTGTTGATGCGCAGTAGTGGCAATGTGTCGACGGGAACAAGCTTGGTTTGCGCGATCGCGTGACTAATGTAGCCTCGCAAGGCTTTGCACCGGTCTAGCGGAATCATGCCCTCCAGCCGTCCAAAAACACGACCTTCTCCACACCCGCAAACCGCGCAACCCGATCAAGCTCCGCCTCCAGCCGCTCCAGCCGCCCAGCCGACGGCTTGACGCCGGGCTCCAGCCACAGCCGCTTGACGTCGAGCGTCGACTTTTTCCGATCCGCCTTCATGTCGATGCGGCCGATCAGCCTGTCGCCTTCGAGCAGCGGGAAGACGTAATAGCCATATTCACGCTTCGGCTCGGGCACGAAGATCTCGATGCGGTAGAAGAAGCCGAACAGGCGTTCGGTGCGGTTGCGGTCGCGGATCATCGGGTCGAAGGGGCTGAGCACGCGGACGCGCGGCGGAGCGCCGGGGTAAGTGTCGAGTGTCGACAGGAAATCGGTAAAAGCCCAGGATGGGCGCGCCTTGCCGCCAAGCGCCGGTTCGATCAACACTTCGATCAGTTCGTCGCGATGGGCTGATACCCAGGCCTTGGCCTCATCGGGCGAGACCAGGTTCCAGAAGGCTGATATCTCGCCATGGGTGGCGAAGCCGAGCCGGGTAAGCGCGCTGCGGCAGGCCCAGTCGACGAACTCCTCGCGGCTCACCTCCGGCTCGCGGAACTCGGCCGGGATGACTCGTTCCGCCAGGTCATAGATCTTCTGGAAATTCGAGCGGCCGGCGATGGCGAACTTGCCGGTGTGCCAGAAATATTCGAGCGCCGTCTTGTTCGGATGCCAGTTCCACCAGCCGCCGGAAACGTGGCCGTCGGCCTTGATGTCGCGCGCCAGGATCGCGCCGTCGCGCTCAACGCGCTCATAGGTCTCCGCGAACGCCGCCTCGAAGCCCTCGCCGCGCCATTTGCGCCAGCGCTCGACGATCACCTGCTCCTGATGGCGGAACTTGTGCTTCCAATAGACGAAGAAGGCGCTCGGCAGGATGGAGGCGTCGTGCGTCCAGTGCTCGAACAGCGCGCCGTCCTTTTCGAGCAGCGCGGTCAGATGCTCGCGCCTGTAGGTCTGGTTGCGGGAAAACAGGATCTGATGATGCGCCCGCTCCACCGTCTGGATGCTGTCGACCTGGACGAAACCCAGTTCATGGATGAGCTGCAACAGGCCGGCCTTGGTCAAGGCGCGGTTCGGCGGGGCGCTGAGGCCCTGCTTGGCAAGAAAGACACGGCGGGCGTCGGAATTGGAAAGCAGATTCGTCATGACTGCATCATAATCCGGAAAATCTTCCTAGCCACCCGATATCGACAAGGAGATTTACTCTTTCATCACCGGAGATTCCCCGTATAGAAGCGGGATCGCGAGGATGCGAGGGATGGGTTTGGATATTCGTTTCGAAGGCGCCGGGGTCAGTTTCGGGGCACGGGTGGCGCTGCAGCCGCTGACGCTTGGCATCAGTGGAAAACGCATCGGTGTCATCGGGCTGAACGGTTCGGGCAAGACCACTTTCGCGCGGCTGATCAACGGATTGACCAAACCATCGGTCGGCCGCGTCACCGTCAACGGCCGCGACACGAGCGATGAGAAGGCTGCTGTGGCCGATGTCGGTTTCATCTTCCAGTCGCCGCAGAACCAGATCATCCTGCCGATCGTCAAAGACGACATCGCCTTCGGGCTGAAGCGGCGCGGCTTAACCAAGGCGGAAATCGAGGCGAAGGTCGAGGGCGTGCTGGCCCGCTTCGGCGCTGAGGCGCTGGCCGATCGCCGCGCGCATGAGCTTTCCGGCGGCGAGCTGCAGGTGGCGGCCCTCTGCTCGGTGCTGGCGACGGGACCGGGCATTCTCATCCTCGATGAACCGACCAACCAGCTCGACCTCAAGAACCGGGCGTTGGTCGAAGGGATTATCGCCGGGCTGCCGGAAAGCGCCGTCATCATCACGCACGACCTGGAACTGATCGCCGGTTTCGAGCGGGTGCTGCTGTTTCATGAAGGGCGGCTTGCCGCCGATGCGCCGGCTGCCGAGGCGATCGCCCGCTACAAGGAGATCGCCGCCTGATGCAATCGCTCTATGTCGAAGGCAACAGCGTGATGCACCGGCTTTCGCCGCGGGTAAAGCTGTTGTCGCTGACGGTCTTCGGCGTCGTGCTGTTCATCAGCGACAACATCCTGCTGCTTTCGATCGCCGTACTGCTGACGGCGGTTCTCTACCGGATGATCGGCCTGCCGTTTGCCGATGGGCTCAGGCGGCTGCGGCCGGTCTTCCTGACGATCGCGGTCGTGGCGCTTTTCAACCTCATCTTCAATCCCTGGCAGCAGGCGCTCGTGCCGCTGCTGCGGCTGACGGCGTTGATGCTGCTTGCCGCCACCGTGACGGCGACGACGTCGATCACCGCGTTCATCGACGAAGTGACGGCGCTTGCCCGCCCGCTCGAACGCACCGGCTGGGTGCAGGCCGACGATATCGGCCTGGCGCTGGGGCTGGTGCTGCGTTTCGTGCCGGAGATCGTCGGCCGTTATCAGGCGATCCGCGAGGCGCATAAGGCACGCGGGCTGAAGGTCCGGCCGACGACGCTGCTTGCGCCGCTGATCATCCTGACCCTTAAGGATGCGGATAATATCGCCGCGGCGATTGACGCGCGCGGAATTCGGCGGCATGTGAGTTAACGATTGATAAACACGGAATTCATGATGAGCACTCGCGACCTCGTTCTTACCGCCCTCTTTGCCGCGATCATCGTGGCGCTTGGCCTGCTGCCGCCGATCTCGCTCGGCTTCATTCCGGTGCCGATCACCGCCCAATCCCTCGGCGTCATGATGGCCGGCGTCGTGCTCGGCGCCCGGCGCGGCGCGATTGCCGTGCTGATCGTGCTGGTTCTGGTCGCGATCGGCCTGCCGGTGCTTTCCGGCGGCCGCGGCGGGCTTGCCATCTTCGCGTCGCCAACGGCCGGCTTCCTGGTCGGCTGGATCTTTGCCGCCTTCGTCACCGGCTATCTCAGCGAACGGCTGGTCAACGAACAGCAATCCGGCCTGGTACAGACGGTGAGCTTCTTCCTCACCGCCATGGCCGGCGGCATCGTCGTGCTCTACGCTTTCGGCATCACCTATCTCGCCACCGTCGCCGGCCTCGGCTTCACGAAAGCCTTCGTCGGCTCGATGGCCTTCATTCCCGGCGATGTGATCAAGGCATTCGTCGCAGCCCTGCTTGGCCGCGCCGTCATGGTCGGCTATCCCCTGCTGCCGTCGCGCGCCTGACGCATAGACCGGTCTTGTCTGGGAATACCCCAACGGCCCCTTCGGGGGCCGTTGCGCTTAAAGACATGGAGCCCTTCACCAGAAGTCGCTTCCGGTCCGGATGAATGCGGGAACTTCCAAACCTTCTTTTCATTTGTCGCAACGAACATCCGTGAAGGAGAAATCATGCGAGGCGACCAGCAGGAGGAGATGGCTGCCTGGTTCCGCTCGCTGAATCCTGTCCAGCCGAAGGACCTGGTCGGCCTTTGGAGCGGCGTCGGCATTCCGTCGGATCATCCACTGGACGGCGTGCTCGAGAATCTCAACTGGTTTGGCAAGCGCTTCCATTCCGACATGCGGGCGGACGCCCTGCTCTTCACGTGGAGACCGGGCCGACTGGTGGCGCTCGAGCCAAGCTTCTTACCCATCAGGCTGGCGATCAAGATAGCGCCCTTTGGCCGGACATTCGTCGCGCGCAGCTGGTTCTCATACCTGCAGAAGATGCTTCGAGCGAGAGGCACGACCGCTTCGTTACGGCTTCAGGCCTTTGACGGCATCGAAACGGCTGCGATGATCTACGACAAACAGCCGATCGTGGACTACTTCCGGAGGATTGACGATGGCGAGATTGCCGGAATGATGTGCGTTCGCGACGACCCTCGGCGGTTCTTCTTCAAGCTCCGGAAAGTGACGGACTGAGGTATGCAGCAAACGGCTGGCGCCTGGATAATCTTTCCTCAATCCAAAACAGGCTGAACATGCTATGAAAGCAGGGAAGAGGGCGAGATGACCGTCATCGATCGAAATCATGTTCAAGTCCGGGGCGATGGCCAGCGTGCGATGATCTTTTCGCATGGATTCGGGTGCGACCAGAATATGTGGCGCTTCGTGGCTCCGGCTTTTGAAGGCGACTTCAAGACAGTGCTGTTCGATCATGTTGGCGCGGGACGATCCGATCTCACGGCCTATGATGCCGGAAAGTATTCTTCATTGTCTGGTTATGCCGATGACCTCGTGGAAATTTGCCGCGCGCTTGGCCTGACACAAACAGTCTTCGTCGGGCACTCCGTCAGCGCGATCATTGGCGTCATCGCGTCGCTTAAGGCACCGGACCTGTTTGAAAGCCTGATCCTTGTCGGGCCGTCGCCGCGCTATATCAACGACGATGACTATATCGGCGGCTTCAGCGCGGCCGAGATAGACGAACTCCTGACATCGTTGGACGACAATCACTTGGGGTGGTCTGCCGCCATGGCGCCCGCCATCATGGGCAATCCGGATCGACCGGAACTTAGCGAAGAGCTGACAAACAGTTTCTGCCGCACCGATCCTGAGATCGCCAAGGCGTTCGCGCGGGTGACCTTCACCTCAGACAATCGCCGCGACCTTCCGCGCGTCACCGCCAGAACGCTGGTCCTTCAATGCCGCGATGATATCATCGCCTCCGAAGAGGTCGGCGAATTCGTCCATCAGCAGGTCCCGAATAGTCAATTGGTCGTGCTGAACGCAAGTGGCCACTGCCCTAACCTCAGCGCTCCCGACGAGGTCATCTCTGCAATCCGGCGGTTCGTCTGATGAGCGGTCCCGACACGCAGATCTCCATGCCGGCGGAAGACCTTGAGGACTTGTACGAAAACGCGCCATGCGGCTATCTTTCGCTGCAGCCGGACGGGCGCATCGCCAAGGTGAACAAAACGCTGTCGACCTGGATCGGCATCCCTGCCGAGCAACTCCTCGGCAAACGACTTCACGACCTGCTCAACACCTCGGGCCGTATATTCTACGAAACCCATTTTGCGCCTTTGCTGCGCATGCAAGGGTTTTTCAACGAGGTTGCCCTCGATCTTGTGGCGGCGGACGGTAGAAAACTGCCTGTGCTCGCCAATGCCATGGAAAGACGTGCAGAAGACGGCGCCCTGCTTTTCACCCGTGTGACGATGTTCCAGGCTGCCGAGCGTCGCCGTTATGAACGGGAACTGGTCGAAGCGCGCGCGGCGGCGGACACGGCCGGTGCCATCGTCAAATCCCAGCTCGACTTCGAACAGCAAACCGCCGAGTTGCGGGAGCAGTTCATCGCCATCCTTGGGCATGACCTGCGCAACCCGCTTGCCTCGATTGCCGCTGCGGGGCGTATGTTGCGAAAGGAAGAGCAGACCGATCGCTCGACTAAAGTTCTCGATTTGATGCAGGGCAGCGTCGTTCGCATGTCTGGCCTGATCGACAACGTGCTTGACTTCGCGCGTGCACGATTGGGTGGCGGCATCGTGCTCGACAGGCGAGCGGAGGAGGTCGAGCCGATCCTGCGGCAGGTCATCGAAGAACTCCGCTATAGTCACCTCGACCGCAGGATTGAAGTGAGCATCGAATTAGACGGCCCTATAAGTTGCGACAGCAGCCGGATTGGCCAGCTGGTGTCCAATCTCTTGGGAAATGCCCTGACCCATGGGACGCCGGACGAACCGGTGCGGCTATCTGCGGCAACCGTCGACGGAAGACTGGAGCTTTGGATCGCCAACGGCGGCGCTCCTATTTCCAGCGATGCGATGACACGGCTTTTCCAGCCTTTCTTCAAAGGCGAAGCCGGCACAAGTCAAAGAGGATTGGGGCTGGGTTTGTATATCGCTTCGGAAATCGCCCGCGCCCATGGCGGGGCGATCACGGTCAGTTCCGGTGACAACGAGACACGCTTCACCTTTGTGATGCCCTTGGATTGAACCCGACCGCACAGCTGCGCCGACGTGGGCGGAAAGACACATTCACAGCGCAGACGCTATGAAGGGCTCGCGCACCTAGACCCGAGACTCTTTCGTCTGAAAGACCGCAACACGTTGCCCAAGCCTGTCAAAGACCAATCGCAAAACGCTGCGGATGGGAGGCTCTCCCCATTTGCACACCGCCAGCGACATTACACAGACGATCGCAACGGCCAAAGCCAGCGCCAACAGCGGTGTCATCTCCAGATCAGTCAGCCAGTCGAGAAGTTGGACGCCGATCGCGAAATGCAACAGATAGAGCGGGTAGGTCATCGAGCCGAGGGTTTTGACCGATTGAAGGAGGGCGGTCGGCAGACGACTGATCTGCTTGGCATAGGTCACGCTTGCAACGATTGATATCAGCCCCGCCACCCAGATTGCGACTGCGGGAAGCGGCGAGAAGGAATGACCGGCTGCGGCAAGAGTGCGCTCGCTGGTATTTTCGCCTGCCATGTATATCTGAGCCGCCCCCGTCACCAAGGCGCAGATCAAACCCACCCAGGAAATTCGGCTCATCCGAGCTTGAGACAAAAGCCAGATGTAGATGCCAATGGCAAATTGGCAGCCATAGTAAAAAGGGATGGCCCGCCAGGCGGTCTCCGTGAATATGGCCAGGATGTCTGAATCGGGAAGGGCGTATAACAGAGCGATAAACACCGTGCTGGCCAGTGACAAGCCGAGCGCCAGAGCAGGCATCCTTGCCTTCTGACCCATCGCACACATGATGAAGACAAGGGCGTAGAAACAGATCTCACATGCCAGGGTCCAATATTGCCCATCGATCCATGGCCCGCCAGGGTAGAGGGTGACCGACCGCAGATAGTTCTTGATGATGCGGCGATTAACGTCTTGAGTTGCAATGACGATCAGCGTCAGTGACGCACATATCCATACTGCTGGATAGAGCCGCAGAATTCGCCCCTTGAGAAACGACATCGCAGTGGCTGCAGCGGCAGAGTTGACGATGACGAGCCCTGATATGACGAAAAACAATTCGACACCAACCCATCCAGGTTGGGCGATATTCTCTATCAGGGGCATTTTGTAAGGTCTTAGATATAAGGGCGAAGCCCAGGAAGCAAATCCAAGATGAAACATCGTTACCATGAGTGCACATACAAATCGTAGTGCGTCGACGCCGTAAATATACGGGCTGCCGGCTTCAGATTTTACCATAGCGATTTCCCCCAAAATCAAATCCACTACTACCTGGACTTGGATTTTGGCGCAAGATACTCGCAGTTGGCGTAGGAATTGTGATTGTGGGTCAGTTGGTCCACTTGCCCGTCAAATAGCCTTCGACAGCTCCGTCTGATGGTCCCGCGGTATGGCCGTCTCGATACGGACTGGAATCCGGGCAACAAAAAACCGCCTTGAGGCGGTCGGGCATGCTATCGATTTCAGTTTGATTTAGTCTCCTCCTCCGCCATCTCCGCCACCGCCATCACAGCCGCCGTCGCCTGAGGCATCGAACCAGCCTCCACCTCCATCGCCGGAGCCTTCCGAATTGCCCCACCTGCGCTTGGTGTTTGCGGTGGTCTGGGTGGTGGCGCCTCTTTCTGCCCTTGCGATCAGCGCAAAGATCAGTGCGAAGCCTCCAACGAGCACGGTAACCACAAGAAATATCTCCAATCAGTATCCTTCGTATGTTTCAGGAAATCTCGTTTCCTGACTAAAATAGTAGATTATTTTCCCGCTTCCGGAAATAGCCTGAATATGAAACTTTCATGACACTCTGGTTCACGTCAAAACTCTGCGCTGGCTGGTTGCAGCGCAGAGCATCTCGGGTTGGTCCCCTTCAAGCCGCCGCCCTTTGCGGAAAGAGGACGGCTTGCGGGGCGGTTTTGACTCCAGCCACCATTAAGGGGTCCCGATAGAGGCGAGGAGACGGTATTCCGAGCCTTGAATGCAGCTTTGCGGCCGAGCTTGGCAGGAACGGCAGGAGGCAGCGGGCGATGATCGCAAGGCCGTGGACCTGCTCGGCCAGGGAAGCGCCAAGACGAGTAGCGGTCGCCTTCCGATTGTCCGGCGTGAGATCGGCAAGCAGGGCTTTCGCATCGGCCCATGGCGCGCGTTGTGCAAACCGCCTGTTCGCCGCACCGATGAACTCGAAAATATCCGCGAGGCCGACATGGAGCTCGTAGGCCGCGAAGGCTCGAGCCACCTTCTCCGGAAGGCGGGCAGCCTCCTCCACAAGCTCGCTGTCTGGCACTGGCGGAACGATGCCGTTGAACGAGGTCGACAGAAGGGCAAGGACCCGGTTGGCGAGATTTCCGAGCTGCCCTGCCAACTCTCCCGACCAGGCGGCTTCCAGACGCTCGTCTGAGAAATCGCCATCGTCACCCGAGCGTATATGCCGGAGCAGGTAATATCGCAGTGCGTCGGGCGTTTCGTAGGATTGGATGATGCGTTCCGGATCGATGCCGTTGCCGGCCGACTTGCCGATCTTCCGGCCGTCCACCGTGACGTAGCCGTGCACCAGGATCGACGAAGGTGGCGGCAGGCCTGCGGAAAGCAGGATGGCCGGCCAGTAGATGGCGTGGAACTTCGAGATGCCCTTGCCGACGACGTGGATGCGTTGGCCGCCGTTCCAATAGTGCTGCAGCAGGGTTGGATCGGACCCATGGCTGAGACCTGTGAGGTAGTTCGCCAATGCATCGAACCAGACGTAGACGACCTCATCCCCATCGGGGACGGGCACACCCCAGCCGCGCGCCCGTTCGGCGCTGCGCGACACGCTGATGTCGGTCAGGCCGCGCCGCAAAAGGGCAAGGACCTCGTTGCGACGATGGGCTGGAACGATCCGAAGCCCCCCGGTCTCGACGAGCTCAAGCAGCCGGTCGCCGTATCGCGAGAGGCGGAAGAACCAGTTCTCCTCACGGATGGTCTCAAGGGCAATGCCGTGTTCCGGGCAGCGCCCGTCATCGAGTTCCGACGGCTCGTAGAATTGCTCGCAACCGACGCAATAGAGGCCCTCATAGGCCTTGCGATAGAGGTCGCCATTTTCAGCGCATGCCCTCCACAAGGCGTGGACGCAGGCGATATGCCTCGGATCGCGCGACGTGCGGACGAATTCCTCGTTGGATATATCGAGCAGGCCGCCAAGGCGCTCGAACCTGTCGGCGTTGGCATTGACGAAGTCCCTCACCTCCTGTCCCGCGGCTTCCGCCGACCGGACATTCTTCAGGCTGTTATCGTCGGTTCCGCATTGGAAGCGCACGTCATGGCCGAGAAGCCGGAAATGGCGGGCATAGGCATCGGCCTGGACGAGCTCGAGAGCGAAGCCCACATGCGGCGCGGCATTCACGTAGGGGATGGAGGTGGTGATGTAGATCTTGTTCATCGGCGTTTCCTTTCGAAGGCTGTTAATGCCCGCGAGACGGATCGACCCATGAAAAGACCGCCTCGAGGGCGGTCGCTGGTGCATTCTGGACGCAAGAAACCCGCCACGCTATGAGCGCGGCATCATCATCACGAAGGTGCTGATCACGGTTTTGTCCATGCGATTTTCCTAGCATCAAGGGCGGTTTCGAACAAGCGTGCTCGTTGGCGCCCATCGTCAAACCACGCAGCGGCAATTGAATTCGATTGTCAGGCAAGCTCGGCATAGTGGGCCAGCTTGTCTTGAAGCATGGCGAGAATGCGGTCTCGTCCCGGGTCACGGACGCCCTTCAACCACGCGACTGATAGGGGAAGCTTGTTCATCGCCGCCGTCCCTCCGATATCGAGAGCGATGTAACGGACGCCGCTGACGGCGAGCCGCGATGTCCATTGGGGTACGATCGCCAGCCCGATCTCCGCGGCCACGAGATTGACAATCGTCTGCTTTTCTTCCGCGAGTTGGGCCACCCGTGCCTGCAGTCCCGCCTCGATGAACAGCTTCATCGTCAGGTCATGGCTATGCGGGCGCGACCGGCGCTCCGGGACGATCAACGGTTCGTCGGCGAGGTCTTCGATTCTCACGCTGGCTCTCGAAGCCAGTCGATGGTTCTCGGACATGGCGACGACCGCGGTCTCATGGAAGAGAAACATCGTCTTCAGCTTGGGGTCGACGATATCGGGGGCGCGGATGAATGCCAAATCCAATGAACCCGACAGGAGTTTCGGGATCAGCCTGATCGTCTTGTCTTCCGACAACTGCGTCGAGACGTCGGGACACTGCTGGCGGAAATCGTGCAACAGCATGGGGACGAGCCCTGCTGCCGCGCTGTCGATCGCCCCGATCCGCAGCACATCCGCTTTTGCCTGGCGGGAAATGTTGAACCGTTGCTGAAGAGCTTCGGTCTTGGCCAGGATCTCCCGCGCGCCCTCCAGGAGGACGAGACCGTCCTCCGTCAGCGACACGCTGCGTGTCGTTCGCGCCATCAGCCGCGTCCCGAGGGATTCTTCAAGCAGGCGTATGTGCCGAGATAGCGATGCCGGCAGGAGGCCAAGCTTTTGAGCAGCCCGCCCGAAATGAAGCTCGTCCGCTACCGACACGAAACATCGAAGCTGGTTCAGGTCCACGAACGTCTGCTCCAGAGTTCGATTATATCAAATTTTTATATATTCTTGTGTCGCTTGAGGATCAAGCCGGCGGTGGTCATAGATATTCGCAAGCGCAGGAGGTGCGCTTCGTTTATCGTCCAATCTGGGAGGAGACCGTCGTGACCCACGACTTGGAAACGCGCGTCTTGCGCAAAATCACATTCCGCATCGTACCGTTCATCATGCTGCTGTATTTCATCGCGTTTCTCGACCGCGTGAATATCGGCTTTGCCGCCCTGACGATGAACCAGGACCTCGGCTTCTCGTCGACCGTCTTCGGCATCGGTGCGGGCATCTTCTTCGTCGGCTACTTCCTCTTCGAAGTTCCCTCGAACCTCATTCTCAACAAGGTCGGCGCCCGCATCTGGATCGCCCGGGTGATGATCACCTGGGGGATCGTCTCGGGCCTCATGGCTCTGGTGCAGGGGACGACCAGCTTCTACGTCCTGCGCTTCCTTCTCGGCGTCGCCGAAGCGGGCTTTTTCCCCGGCATCATCCTCTATCTCAGCTTCTGGTTCCCCGCCCGCCGCCGCGCCGCGGTGACCGCGATCTTCATGGCCGCAGCACCGCTCTCCACGGTCCTCGGCTCGCCGATCTCCGGCGCGCTGATGGAAATGCACGGCCTTCTCGGCCTTGCCGGCTGGCAGTGGATGTTCCTGATCGAGGCAGCCCCAGCCATCATCCTTGGTGTCGTCGTCCTGTTCTATCTCACCGATCGTCCGGAAAAGGCGAAATGGCTGACGGACGAAGAGCGCAGCTGGCTCGTCAAAACGATGAATGCGGAGCAGGCAGGCAAAAGCAAGGCCAGCCACAGCATCCTGGCAGGACTGGCCGACATCCGCGTGATTGCCCTCGCCCTGGTTTATTTCGGCACCTCTGCCGGGCTTTACACCCTCGGCATCTGGGCTCCGCAGATCATCAAGCAGTTCGGCCTATCGGCACTCCAGGTCGGCTTCATCAATGCTATTCCCGGTATCTTCGCCGTCATTGCCATGGTTCTTTGGGCACGTCATTCCGACAAGACCGGCGAACGGACATGGCACGTCGTCGGAGCCTGCCTGCTGGCAGCCGCAGGACTGGCCTTCGCAACGGGTGCGACCAGCGTATTCACCGTTCTGATCGCTCTCACCCTCGTCAACATCGGCATCAGCTCCTCGAAGCCGCCGCTCTGGAGCATGCCGACCCTCTTCCTTTCCGGCCCGGCTGCGGCGGCCGGTATCGCCACCATCAACTCCATCGGCAACCTCGGCGGCTTCGTCGGTCCGTCGATGATCGGGTGGATCAAGGATACGACCGGGAGTTTCGCCGGTGGCCTCTACTTCGTCGCCGGGCTTCTGCTGATCTCGGCAATCCTCACCCTCGTCCTGGCACGGTCCGGCGCTAAAGCAGCTGATACCCGCGCCGCCAGTCAACACTGACCACAGCTGACCCAATCGGAGAATACCAATGCGTGAATATGCAATCGCCACCATCCCCGCCGACGGCATCGGCCCTGAAGTCATCGCCGCCGGTACACGTGTCCTGGCTGCTATCGAGAAGCGCGAGGGCGGGATCAAGTTCAATCTCGAGAATTTCGACTGGGGATCCGACTATTACAAAAAGCACGGCGTCATGATGCCGACCGACGGCTTGAAGCAGCTGAAGAAATTCGACGCCATCTATTTCGGCGCCGTCGGAGCGCCTGATGTTCCCGACCACGTCACGCTCTGGGGTCTGCGGCTGCCTATCTGCCAGGGCTTCGACCAGTATGCGAATGTTCGCCCCACGAAAATTTTGCCCGGGATCACGCCGCCGCTGCGCAACTGCGGCCCGGGCGATCTGGACTGGGTTATCGTCCGCGAAAACTCCGAAGGCGAATATTCCGGTCACGGCGGCCGTGCACACAGGGGGCTGCCGGAAGAGGTTGGCACTGAGGTCGCCATCTTCACCCGCGTCGGCGTCACCCGCATCATGCGCTATGCGTTCAAGCTCGCCCAGTCCCGGCCGCGCAAGTTCTTGACCGTCGTCACCAAGTCCAATGCCCAGCGGCACGGCATGGTGATGTGGGATGAAATCGCGGCCGAGGTGGCCGAGGAATTCCCCGATGTCACCTGGGACAAGATGCTCGTCGACGCCATGACCGTCCGCATGACCCTCAACCCCAGGAGCCTCGACACCATCGTCGCCACCAATCTTCATGCCGACATCCTCTCGGACCTTGCAGGCGCGCTCGCAGGCAGCCTCGGCGTCGCGCCGACCGCCAACATCGATCCGGAACGCCGCTTCCCGTCGATGTTCGAGCCGATCCATGGTTCTGCTTTCGACATCACGGGCAAGGGCATCGCAAACCCGGTGGCGACCTTCTGGACAGCGGCGCAGATGCTCGACCATCTCGGTGAAACAGATGCATCCGCACGCCTGATGCGGGCCGTCGAACGCGTGACGGGGGCCGGCATATTGACGCCTGACGTCGGTGGAACGGCCAATACCAAGGAAGTCACCGACGCGGTCGTCGATGCGATCCACGCATCGAACGTCTGAACGATCCGACGATGTCCTGGACCGATCAGAAAGCATGGGCAACGCTGCATCAGATCTTTGATGCAGCGGTCGAAAGCGCCAGTCCGCAGCGGGCGGTTCTCGAAAACCTCCCGGACAAGCCAAAGGGCCGATGCATCGTCGTCGGCGCCGGTAAGGCATCGGCGGCCATGGCGGCCGCTCTCGATAGCGCCTGGCCGGATGTCGATCTCTCCGGTGTTGTCGTGACACGCTATGGTCACGCGGTGCCTGTCGGTCGCATCCGCATCATCGAGGCATCGCACCCCGTTCCGGATGCGATGAGCGAAAGGGCGGCTGCCGATGTGTTGCAAGCCGTTCGCGGGCTGACACCGGACGATCTCGTTGTTGCTCTCGTCTCCGGCGGCGGCTCGGCGCTTCTGGTCGCTCCGGCGGGCGGCATGACCTTGGCGGACAATCAGAGCGTCAATCGCGCGCTTCTGGCAAGCGGCGCGACGATCACCGAGATGAACGCCGTTCGCAAGCACCTCTCGCGTATCAAGGGAGGCCGTCTCGCGCTGGCCGCCCAGCCCGCGAAAGTCGTTACCCTGGTCATTTCCGATGTGCCGGGCGATGATCCTGCATCCATCGCATCCGGCCCGACGATCGCCGATGAAAGCACGATCGACGAGGTTCGCGGCATCATATCCCGCTACAGGATCGTTCTGCCCGACACGGCACGCTCCGTCCTCGAAAGCGGCGACGAGACGCCGAAACCCGCCGATCTCGCAAGCGATGTCCGCATCATCGCTGCCCCCTCGCTCGCCCTGGATAGTGCAGCGAAAGCCGCCGCCAACGCGGGCCTGCAAACACTTGTCCTCGGCGACGCCATCGAGGGAGAGGCGCGCGAACTCGGTACGGTGATGGCAGGCATCGCCTTATCCGCAAAGACCAAGGGGCTTCCGGTTCGCGGGCCCGCCGTCCTTCTGTCGGGCGGCGAAGGGACGGTTACAATCGGCTGCGAGCCCGCGGGGCGCGGTGGCCGCAACACCGAATTCCTTCTCGGCCTTGCGGTGGCCCTCAAGGGACATGCCGGAATATGGGCGATTGCTGGCGATACCGACGGCATCGATGGCACCGAAGATGCAGCGGGGGCCGTCGTCACGCCCGACACGTTGGAGCGCGGCCGTAAGAAGGGCCTTGATGCCCGAGCCTATCTCGCTTCGCACGACAGCTATTCATTCTTCGACGAGATCGGGGATCTGGTCAAAACCGGGCCTACCCTGACCAATGTCAACGATATCCGAGCCATACTCATCGTCTGAAACGGCGACCAAGCCTGAGGAAATTTCGATGCATCGCAATCGCAGGGCCAAGATCGTGGCGACTGTCGGGCCGGCAAGCGCGTCTCCCGACATGCTGAAGTCACTGTTCGAAGCGGGCGTCGACACGTTTCGCCTCAACTTCAGCCACGGCTCACACGAGGATCATGCAGCTGTCTTCAGATCGATCCGCGCCTTGGAAAGAGAAGCGGGAAGACCGATCGGTATCCTGCAGGACCTTCAGGGTCCGAAAATCCGTGTGGGGCGAATTCGAAACGGCGCAATTTCGGTTTCGAAAGGCGATCGGATCCGCTTCGTTCTAGGAACAGACGAGGGCATAGCGGATTCCATTCCGCTCCCTCATCGCGAGATATTCGCAGCCGTCAAACCGGGCGACGACCTGCTGATTGATGACGGTCGTGTCAGGGTTCGGATCGATGGCGTCGGAGCTGAAACGATAACGACGGAGGTCGTGGTCGGCGGGGTGATTTCCGACCGCAAGGGCGTCAATATTCCCGGGGCAATTCTCGATATCTCGCCTTTGACTGAGAAGGACAGGCGCGACTTGGAATTCGGGCTGGAACTCGGGGTCGACTGGGTCGCCCTCTCCTTCGTTCAGAAGGCCAGCGACATGATCGAGGCGCGCGCGCTCGTCAGTCAACGAGCCGGGCTGATCGCCAAGATCGAAAAACCTTCGGCTCTCGATCAGATCGACGATATCATTCGTCTCTCAGACGGCATCATGGTGGCGCGCGGCGATCTCGGCGTCGAAATTCCGCCAGAGGAGGTTCCCGGCCGTCAGAAGGAACTCATTCGCGCCTGCCGCCTTGCCGTCAAACCCGTCATTGTCGCCACCCAGATGCTGGATTCGATGGTGGCCGCGCCGACGCCGACACGGGCGGAAGCCTCCGACGTCGCCATGGCGATTTATGACGGAGCAGATGCCGTGATGCTGTCTGCCGAATCCGCGACTGGCAGATTTCCCCGCGAGACGGTGGAGATCATGGACCGCATCATCCGGAGTACCGAGGGCCACAAGCTCTACCGCTCGCTGATTGCCGCGTCGGAGCCGGACATCGAACCGTCACCGCCCCACGCCGTGGCGTCCGCCGCTGCCGACCTGGCAACCGCCATCAACGCGCCATTGATCGCGGCCTTTACATCCAGCGGCACAACCGCCGCCCGAATTGCCCGCAAGCGACCATCGTTGCCCATTCTTGCCATTACGCCTGACGAGCTGGTTTCCAGGCAACTTTGTCTTCTTTGGGGGGCTGTCAGTATCCATTCCAAGGAGATCGTTACCTACGAAGACACGATCGACTACGCCCGGCAGATGGCGAGCAGATCCGGATTATCCTCACCCCATGACAATATCGTGGTGGTTGCCGGCATCCCCTTCGGCCGACCGGGAACGACAAACAATTTGAGGGTGGTTCAATTGAAGGAGGAAGCACCGTCCGAGGCGGTGCTCGATCTGCACTCGCTTTCGGACCGCGCCGCGCCTTGAGAAATGACTGGCTCCAGGCGCGGATTGTTACAGACCCGTTGCCGATCGAGCCGCATGCCGATATGCTGCCGGTGTCGGAAAAGGCAGACTTGGTTTGGTAAGCCCAAGTCCTTCTGGAAACGGAAGCTCTGTCCCCTGCCCCAGGCATGAGACCCCGCGACGAACGTCGGACGCTGAAAGCGCCCACCGTTCGTCCGTGTGGTTGTCAGAATGACGAACTGCTCCGGTCGAACGACCATAAGGAGCCGTTCATGAATAATCGCCACCCAACGTCTTTTCTCTTCGATGTCGTGATTGCGGGCGCCGGGCCGGTCGGCTTGTTGCTGGCCTGCGAGCTCAGGCTTGCAGGTGTCTCCGTGCTGGTGCTGGAGCAGGCGGAAAGCCCGCACTCGCCGTTGAAAAAGCTGCCCTTCGGCATGCGCGGCCTGACGCTGCCGACGATTGAAGCGTTCTACAGGCGCGGCCTGCTCGATTCCCTTGAAGCGCCCGGGCGTCAGGCAAAGCCAGAGGGAAAACCGCGCAAGCAGGCCGGACACTTCGCCGGCATCCCCTTCGATTATGACAGGATCGATCCCTCGATGTGGGCCTACCGACTGCCGAGCCCCGCCGACAGCAATATGGCGGCAGAAATGGAACGGGTCGAGACCGTCCTTGCCGACCGCGCGCAGTCCATCGGCGTCGAGATCAGGCGGGGTGTGCGCGTCGAAGGCTTCGCACAATCAGCCGACGGGGTCACGATCCAAGCTGGAGATCAGAGTTTTGAGGGCCGTTGGCTGGTCGGCTGTGACGGTGGCCGCAGCGTGGTGCGCAAGCTGGGCGGCTTTTCCTTCGTCGGAACCGATCCCGAGTTTACCGGCTATTCCGTGCAGGTCGATCTGGCCGATCGGGAAAAGCTGAAGCTCGGCCGGCAGCTGACGCCGACCGGCATGTATTTCCAGACGCAGCCGGGCCATTTCGGCATGGTGGAGTTCGATGGCGGCGCATCTCACCGCACCGGACCGATCACGCTTGCGCATGTGCAAGCGGTGCTGCGGCGGATATCGCAGACCGATGTCACGCTGACCGCGCTGCACGTCGCCACCAGTTGGACCGACCGCGCCCAGCAGGCGACAGAATATCGGAGAGGCCGGGTGCTGCTTGCCGGGGATGCGGCCCATATTCATTCGCCGCTCGGCGGGCAAGGGCTCAATCTCGGACTTGGTGACGCCATGAACCTTGGATGGAAACTGGCCGCCACCGTCCGCGGTGAAGCGCCGGACGGACTGCTCGACAGCTATTTCAGCGAACGGCATCCGATCGGTGAACAGATTCTCGCCTGGTCGCGGGCGCAGGTCTCGATCATGCGGCCAAGCCCCCACGCCCGTGCGATGGAATCCATCATCCGCGATCTCATCGCCACCCGCGACGGGGCCACCTATTTCGCCGACCGGGTCTGGAATGCGTCGATGCGCTACGACCTCGGCGACGGCCACGCGCTGGCCGGCCGCAGCGCCTCCGACTTCGAATGGACCGACGGTACCAGGCTCGCCGCCCTGCTCGCCGACGGCACCGGTCTGCTGATCGACTTCGGCGACCGCGCACCGCTCCGGTCGATCGCACGCCGTTGGGGTGACCGGGTCAAATATGTCAGGGGCGACGTGAAGGACCGGCTGGGATTGACCGCCCTGCTCGTCCGTCCCGATGGAATTGTCGCCTGGGCCTGTGAGGGCGAGTCGAATCCTGAAGACGCTGTCGAAGCCGGATCGCGTTGGTTTGCTGTCCATGATGGCGGATAAGGTGCCGCCATCTTAACGAATGTCTCCAAGACTTCCATCACCATCGCGGATGCCTGGCAGGCGCCTGCCATCATTGGCGAGCGGTTTCGTGATGTGATAGCAAGACATGGGAATTGCACGCTCACGGCGCGGCGTGCCCGTGTTGGATAGAAGGACCTGCTGCTGTGATCCGCACGAAGGTCGATACGCTGTGGTTTAAGCAGTGCTGCGCGTTTCACCTGCAGTTTTTTCCCGATGGCGAAGCTCTGTCAAAGCTCTGCAACTTGCAGGACAGGATCGAGCGAGACAGCGATGCGCCGCTCTCACGCGTCCCGGCTAAGAGCCTGCACATGACGGTCGTCACCCTGGTCAACGCCGCGGCCCAATTCAGTATTCCAAACGATGAGGTCTGGAAGCTGAATGGGAAAAGATGGAAGGAAATCGTGGAGAGATTGGTCGAAGAGACCCCGCCATTTGAGCTCCATTTTCATGAGGTGGCTGCTTCGGAAGCCGCTATCTTCGTAAAGGCAGAGGAGCCGCCGGAATTGCGCAGGCTTCGTTCGGCCATTTCACATGCCATCTGCTTCGAACAGTGGCGTGCCACCCCGCCCCGAATAGCGCACATAACACTGTTCAGATTTTTTGCAGAAGACAGGCTACCAGCAGTCAACTTCGACGCAGGCTTATTGCCCAAGGCAATGAAGGTTGGATCCCTTAAATTGCTGGAAGAGCGCGTTTATCCAAGCGTCGAGATCAATATACTCAGCGAGCCACGCCTCCGAGGCAAAAGCACCTAGTGGCAATTCTGGCTGGTCGATCGGCTCTGCTTTGCCCCTAATCCAAAAACCGATAAAGCCAGTCGCGCGTTTCCTCCGGCAGCGAGGCCGGCGACTGGTCCTCGCGGGTGCGGGCCTGCCAGATGATCTCGACCTCGGCGGCACGCTCCTCCCCGGTGTCGATCGCAACGAGGAGGCCGATGGAATGCATGCCGATCTTGTCGACGGTGGCGGTGAAGGTTGCCAGCTCATCGTAGTGCAGCGGACGGTGCAGCATGCAGGAAACCTTGCTGGGGCTATAGACCGGTTCGTCATCGACATCGGGCCGTGAGGACCAGAAGCTCGCAAGAACGGACTCTGCATAGGAAATATAGGAGGCCAGAAACATCTGGCCGGTCATATCGACATCGCGAAACGGCACACGTATTTCCGCCACATCAGGACGTTTCGACTGACTCATCAACAGATCTGCCTTACAGAGTTCCCATGGCAACACTACTTCATAATAGCTTATATCGGAACTGGCTTAAGGATAAAATTACGCAATAGTTCAAAGTGTTACAGTGTCCTTCACGCACCGGAAAGGCGCGGCTCCGTTGCAATGGAGCTGTTCGACGGAAACGGCGTAACTGAGACAGTTGTGACAGGCGAACGGTTGGACGGCGGCAGAGCGCTTGTTGAAATCGACCGATGATGCCCCATCTGCTGTGGCACATGACATAAGCGACCGATAGAGTGTCTTCATGAGCACCCGTCTTTATGAACACCCGATCTTCCTGGAACATGTGACGCCCGCCGGCCATCCGGAGCGATCGGACAGGATCCGCGCCATCAATGTCGCGCTGGAACATCCGAATTTCGAGCGGCTGGAGCGCCGGCAGGCGCCGCAGGCGAACGAGGATGCGGTGCTGCTTGCCCATCCCGAAGAACATCTCATCGCCATCATGCGGGAGATTCCCGAGGAAGAGGGTGAGATCAACCAGATCGAAGCCGATACCTATGCCAGCAGCAAGAGCTTGCAGGCGGCGCTGACCGGCATCGGCGGGGCGATGGCGGCGGTCGACGACGTCTTTACCGGCCGGGCCGACAATGTCTTCGTCGCCGCCCGCCCGCCGGGGCACCATGCCGAGAAGATGACGGCGATGGGCTTCTGCTTCTTCAACAATGCGGCAATCGCCGCCCGGCATGCGCAGAAGACGCATGGCGCCGAGCGCATCGCCATCGTCGATTGGGACGTGCATCACGGCAACGGCACGCAGGATATCTTCTGGGACGATGCCTCGGTGCTGTTCTGCTCGACGCATCAGATGCCGCTTTATCCCGGCACCGGCGCCAAGGACGAGAAGGGTACGCACAACACCATCGTCAACGCGCCGCTTTCGCCGAATGTCGGCAGCGACCACTTCCGCGAGGCGTTCAAATCACGCGTGCTGCCCGCGCTTGACGATTTCCGGCCGGATCTCATCATCATCTCCGCCGGCTTCGACGCACATCACCGCGATCCGCTGGCGCAGATCAACCTGACCGGTGAGGATTTCGACTGGGCGACCGGGCGTGTGCTCGAACTGGCGGACCGGCACGCGAAGAACCGGGTCGTCAGCCTGCTCGAAGGCGGTTATGATCTCGAGGGACTCGCCGAATCGGCGGGCATGCATATTCTGAGAATGATGAAGGGTTGAGAATGACTGACAGCGCCAAGCCGGAGGTGTCCGGCCTTTCCTTCGAAAAGGCGGTCGCCGAACTCGAAAGCATCGTCGCCCGGCTGGAACGTGGCGATGTGGCGCTGGATGAATCAATCGAGATCTACGAGCGCGGCGAAGCGCTGAAGAAACATTGCGAGACGCTGCTTTCGGCCGCCGAGAACCGCATCGAGAAGATCAGGCTCGACCGCGCCGGCAAGCCGCAGGGTGTCGAGCCGCTGGACGGCGCCTGAGGCGCAGCAAACTCCCTTTCGAAGGCCTTGGCTATCGGCTTCAGACCGATCTATGATCCCCATCCAAAACGATGAGGGGACAAGGAAATGACGGACAGGTTGAAGGGCAAGGTCGCCATTATCTCAGGCGGCGCGACCGGCATGGGCGGTGCCGCCTCGAAGCTTTTTGCGGCGGAAGGCGCGCGCGTTGCGATCATCGACCGCAATGGTGATGCAGCAGCCGAGACCGTCCAAGCCATCCGTGATGCCGGCGGCGAGGCCGAATACTGGACGGCCGACGTCTCGGACGAAGCAGCCGTCATTGCCGCCGTCGCCGGTGTCGAAGAACGCTACGGCGCAGTGACCGTGCTTTTCAACCATGCCGGCACCATCGTCATCAAACCTTTCCTGGAAACGACGCTTCAGGAATGGGACTGGCTGCATGCCGTCAATGTGCGCTCGATGTTCCTGATGACCAAGGCCGTGCTGCCGAAGATGATTGAGAGCGGCGGCGGATCGATCGTCTGCACCTCGTCGATCTCGGCGGTCGCCGCCACGCCGATGGAAGTGCTTTACGACACGACCAAGGGTGCCGTGCATATGTTTGCCCGCGCCATCGCGGTGGAATTCCGTGACCGCAACATCCGCTGCAATGCCGTTTGCCCGGGCTTCATCCGCACGCCGCATGGCCTGCGCGAGGTGGCCGATCTGCAGGCGCTCGGCGTCGACGTTTCGGATGCCGCCATTGCCGCGCAGCAGGGGCGGATCGGCGAGCCCGAAGACGTGGCGCGGGCTGCCCTTTATCTCGCCAGCGATGAGTCGAGTTTCGTCAACGGCGCCCATCTCTTCGTCGATATGGCTTCACCGCAATCTGAGCCATCCGTGCGGCGCGCTTCAAAGTTAGGGCGTCCTTGGCACGTCCCGTTGGACGTGCGGCGCGCTAATTGCTATCCCTGGTCGATGCGCGACTGCCTCATTCCTTAAATCGAGGTCGATTTAAGGACAAATTATGCAGCAATTCAAAACTATAGCATCCTTTGTGCGTCTGAAAGACGCGCGGCACTGTAGTGATCGGAGATCCCTGATGTCCTTCTTTCCCGGTAAAGATCCCCTGCCCGGCGATGCCTTCGCCTGCGACGCGATCGAGAACCTGATCATCCCGCGCACCAGCGATATCGGCGGTTTTCAGGTGCGCCGCGCGCTTCCCAGTCGGCAGCGACGGCTGGTCGGGCCGTTCATCTTCTTCGACCGCATGGGGCCTGCGATCCTGAAGCCGGACGAGGCGCTCGACGTCAAGCCGCATCCGCATATCGGGCTGTCGACGGTCACCTATCTGTTCGACGGCGAGATCCGCCATCGCGACAGCCTCGGCACCGAAAAGGTCATCCGTCCCGGCGATATCAACCTGATGACGGCCGGCCGCGGCATCGTGCATTCCGAGCGCACCCCGGACAATCTGCGCGGCCATCCGCTGCTGATGTCGGGGCTGCAGACCTGGCTGGCGCTGCCCGACGACAAGGAGGAGATCGATCCTTCCTTCGCCCACACGGAAAAGTCCGCCATGCCGCTGATCGAGACAGCAGGCGTGCGCGGGCGCGTGGTCATCGGCTCGTTCGAAGGCATGACATCGCCCGTCGGCGTTTTCTCCGACACGCTCTATGTCGATCTCGACCTGCAGCCGGGCGCCAAATTTCCCTTCGGCGCGGGCCACGAGGAGCGCGCCGTCTATGTGCTGTCGGGCGAGGTCGTCATATCAGGCGACCGTTTCGCTGCCGACCAGCTGCTGGTCTTCCGGCCGGGTGATGCGATCACGTTGGAAGCCGGCCGCGATGGCTGTCACCTGATGCTCTTCGGAGGGGCAGCGCTCAATTCGAAACGTTATATCTGGTGGAATTTCGTGTCCTCCTCGAAGGAGCGGATCGAACAGGCCAAGGAGGAATGGCGCACCGGCCGGTTCGATATCGTTCCCGGTGACGAAGAGGAATTCGTGCCTTTGCCGGAAGGCTGAACGACACGAAATGAACGAAATAGACCAGGATATCCGCCTAAAACCGCTCACACTTTCCGGCACCATGCTTTAATAGTGGGAGCATGATGTTGCCCGAAAACCGCTCACACTTTTCGGCATCATGCTCTAAGGTGAAAAGCTTCGGTTCCTGAAATGCACTTGTTTTGCCGCAATCTAATCGAATAAAGCGGAACAAGGAAAAGCAAGAAAGAGCGCCCGCCCGTGACACAACTGCCGAAGACCCCCCTGCTCGACCAGGTCATCTATCCCGCCGACCTGCGCAAGCTCGAGGATCGCGACCTACCGCAGCTTGCCCGCGAAGTCCGGGACGAAATGATCGATGCAGTGTCGCGCACCGGCGGCCATCTGGGCGCCGGTCTCGGCGTCGTCGAATTGACGATCGCCATCCACAGCGTCTTCGACACACCTGATGATCGGCTGATCTTCGATGTCGGCCATCAATGTTATCCGCACAAGATTCTCACCGGCCGGCGTGACCGCATCCGGACGCTGCGCCAGGAAGACGGGCTGTCCGGCTTCACCCGTCGGGCGGAGAGCGAATATGATCCGTTCGGCGCCGCGCATTCCTCGACCTCGATCTCGGCCGGCCTCGGCATGGCGATTGCCGCCGACCTCGACAAATCAGACCGCCGCGTCATCGCCGTCATCGGCGACGGAGCGATGTCGGCCGGCATGGCCTATGAAGCGCTGAACAATGCCGGCGCCCTCGACGCCCGCCTCATCGTCATCCTCAACGACAACGATATGTCGATCGCGCCGCCGACGGGCGCAATGAGCGCCTATCTCGCCCGCCTCGCGTCGGGGCGCACCTATATGGGCTTCCGTGACTTCGGCAAGAAGCTGACGGCCTATCTCGGCAAGAATATCGACCGGGCGATCACCCGCGCCGTCGAGCATGCGCGCGGCTACGTCACCGGCGGCACGATGTTCGAGGAGATGGGCTTCTATCATATCGGCCCGATCGACGGGCATTCCTTCGACCACCTGCTGCCTGTGTTGCGCAACGTGCGCGACAATGGTCGCGGACCGGTGCTGATCCATGTCGTCACTCAGAAGGGCAAGGGCTATCCGCCGGCGGAAGCCGCGGCCGACAAATATCACGGCGTCAACAAGTTCGACGTCATCACCGGCGCCCAGGCAAGGGTCAAGCCGAATGCGCCGAGCTATACCAGCGTCTTTGCCGAAGCGCTGGTGCAGGAAGCCGCTCTCGACGATAAGATCGTCGGCATCACCGCCGCCATGCCTAATGGTACCGGCCTCGACAAGCTCGCCGAGGCCTTTCCGTCGCGCTGTTTCGACGTCGGTATTGCCGAACAGCATGCCGTCACTTTCGCTGCCGGCCTCGCGGCAGAAGGCTACAAGCCGTTCGCCGCCCTCTATTCCACGTTCCTGCAGCGCGCTTACGACCAGGTCGTGCATGACGTGGCGATCCAGGGACTGCCGGTGCGTTTCCCGATCGACCGCGCCGGCTTCGTCGGCGCCGACGGACCGACCCATGCCGGCTCCTTCGACACCGCCTTCCTCACCACCCTGCCTGGCTTCGTGGTGATGGCGGCGGCCGACGAGGCCGAACTCAAGCATATGGTGCGCACGGCTGTTGCCTATGATGGCGGGCCGATCTCGTTCCGCTATCCGCGCGGCGAAGGTGTCGGCGTCGACATGCCGGCGCGCGGCGAAATCCTGCAGATCGGCAAGGGCCGCATCGTCAAGGAAGGCACCAAGGTGGCGCTGCTCTCCTTCGGCACCCGGCTTGCCGATTGTCTGCTGGCCGCCGAGGATCTCGATGCTGCGGGGCTTTCGACGACGGTCGCCGATGCACGTTTCGCCAAGCCGCTCGACCACGACCTGATCCGCCAGCTTGCCCGCCACCACGAGATGGTGATCACCGTCGAGGAAGGCTCGATCGGCGGTTTCGGCAGCCATGTGATGCATTTCCTTGCCACCGAAGGCCTGCTCGACAACGGCCTGAAGCTGCGCTCGCTCGTCATGCCCGACATCTGGATGGAACAGGCCAAGCCCGAAGCCATGAACGCCCACGCCGGCCTCGACCGCGCCGGCATCGTCTCGACGGTGTTCAGGGCGCTGGGACGTGGCGTTGCGGTTGGGGTTGCGGGATAAGATTATGTGAGGGCGTGCCGTGTGAGGGCCCCTCATCCGCCTGCCGGCACCTTCTCCCCGTAAACGGGGCGAAGGGGACCTGTCGCGGCCCTCTCCGTTCCCCACCAACCTCTCGCAGGGCACGTCCCCTCGCCCCGCGAGCGGGGAGAGGGTTAGGGTGAGGGGCAGCCACTTGCTCCCACTTATGCCGTTCCGCCCAATAAAAAAGGGCGGCGCATCACTGCACCGCCCTCTTCATTTAACGTCCCTGCGAAGGGCCCTCTCAGAACTCCGTCCATTCCTCCTGAACGGTAGCCGTAGCGGCTGCCTGTCTTCCGCCGAAGGCCTTGGCGACGGTGCGGGTCAGGGCGTGGGCTGGTGAGGCGACCGGACGGGCGTTAGTGCCAGCTACGGCAGCGCGCGGCGCCGGGGCCGCCTGGCCGAGCTTGAACTGGCGCAGCAGCTCGTCGAGGGCGTTTGCCTCCTGGGCGAGCGCATGGCTGGCCGCGGTCTGTTCCTCGACCATGGCCGCGTTCTGCTGCGTACCCTGGTCCATGTTGTTGACGGCGGTGTTGATCTCCTGCAGGCCGATCGACTGTTCGCGGGTGGCGGTGACGATGGCGTTGACGTGGTGGTTGATCTCCTGCACCTCGGAGACGATGACCTCCAGCGCCTTGCCGGTCTCGCCGACGAGGCCGACACCGGCAACGACCTGTTCGCCCGATGTGGTGATCAGCGCCTTGATCTCCTTGGCCGCCTTGGCCGAGCGCTGGGCGAGCTCGCGCACTTCCTGGGCGACGACCGCAAAACCCTTGCCGGCTTCACCGGCGCGGGCAGCTTCGACGCCGGCGTTGAGCGCCAGCAGGTTGGTCTGGAAGGCGATGTCGTCGATGACACCGATGATGTTGGAGATTTCGCCCGAGGATTTCTCGATCTGCTGCATGGCGGAGACCGCCTTGCGGACGATCTCGCCCGATTTCTCGGCGCCGAGGCGGGTACGGGCGACGAGCTGGCTCGCTTCCTCGGTCCGCTTGGCGGCGTCGCGCACCGTCGTCGTGATCTCCTCCAGCGCCGCTGCCGTTTCTTCGACGGAGGCAGATTGCTGTTCCGTCCGCTGCGAAAGTTGGTCTGCGGAAGAGCGGATTTCATTGGCGCCGGCGCCGATCGCCCGGGCATTGGCGCCGACCGTATGCAGGGTTTCGTTGAGCTTCTCGACCGAGTTGTTGAAATCCGCACGCAGCGCATCGAGATGCGCGACGAAGGGTTCGTCGATATGCGAGGCGAGATCGCCGGCGGCAAGGCTGCGCAGGCCGTCGCCGAGTGCGGTGACGGCGCGTTCCAGTTCGGATGCTTCGCGGACCTTCTGCGCTTCGCGTTCGCGGCGCTCGCTGTCGCTGACGTTGCGGTCGGCTTCGGCGCGTGCCTCGATTTGGGCCCGCTCGATCGCATTGTCACGGAAGACCAAAACGGCCTTTGCCATCTGTCCGACTTCGTCGCCGCGGTCGAGGCCGCTGACATCGCTTGTTGTGTCACCCTCGGCAAGCCGCGTCATGCGCTGGCGCAGCTGTGCCATCGGGCCGGCGATGCCTATCTGCGCGACGAAAACGCTGAAGCCGACGGCGGCGAGAACGGCGATGCCGATCAGCACGAAACAGAAGACGATCCGCCCGTTGACGGAAGCCGAGAGCGCGTCGCCGCCATCGTTGAGCATCGTCATCATCGCATCATTGTTGGCGATCATTTTCGGCGTCAGCGCATTGAGCTTGGCATTGATCAGGGCAACATTCGAAAGCGCGCCGGCGCTGTCCTTGGCTTTGCTCTGTTCGGTGATCTTGTTTGCCAGGGTTTCGATCTCATCGATTCCGGCCTGGATTTCATCGATCGCCGGTTTGCGGCTGGGCACCAGCGCCAGAGCCTGCTTCATGCGGTCACGCGCCTGCGGCAGCTTGCTCGGTGTGGCGAGCGCCGTCTGGAATGCCGGCGTATCGGGCTTCATGTCGGCAAGCAGGGTGACCTGCAACACCGAGGCCACCGCCGATGCGCTGGCGCGCGCGCTCAGCATCGAGGCCTGCGCCTCATGATCGATGAAGGCGCTGTAGGCCGCATCCGCGCGGCGGAACTCGGAGATGACATAGATCAGCCCGGCCATGGTGATCAGCCCGAGCAGCGCCACGACCGATATGATTTTTGTGCGGATTTTCAGATGTTTCAGCATGGAAATGTCACCCGATTGACGGGGCGTGTTGCGCGCCCGGTGCTTTTGAAATCAATTGTTGCAGAAAAACGCTGCTTCAATATTGCGGTTTAGGGATTACGTTTGGGCTGACGCTTGCATCATGCGATCGGCTGGCGGGGTCCGATGTCGTCGCGACAAATAAAGGCGATATTCTTTAATTCCGCGCTAACAGAGGGCCGCGGATGACTGTGATTTTTAGGGGCTGAATTGTCGTCTCGGGTGCGTTGCCACGGCTGTCGGTCCACGCCGATGGCTGCCCACAGCCTAACCCTCTCCGCGTAAAAAACGGGGCGAGGGGACGTGCCCTCAGCACGATCCGGCTCACCTCCACGCATATTCCCCACCACGCATGACTCTGATACATCTCGCCGACGCCGCAATGCTTCGCGCTCAACCCAGAGACCAAGATCACGATGATGCAATCCAAGCTAGCATCCCTGACTCTGAAGGGTTCTCTCGCGTTCGGCCTGTTTCTCGGCGTGCTTCTTTCGAGTTTTTCCGCATCCGCCCAGCAGGCGTCCCCCTCGCTGCCGCTGCTCTTCGATGCACGCGAACGTCTTGCGAGGCCCGATCTCTCCTCGCTGGTGCGCTTGCGCTTCCTGACGTCGGTCGATTTCCCGCCCTTCAATTTCACCGATCAGAACGGCAAGCTCTCCGGCTTCAATGTCGACCTCGCCCGCGAAATCTGCAGCGAGTTGGAGATTTCAGACAAGTGCCAGATCCAGGCACTCCCCTTCGCCGACCTCAGGGACGCGCTCGCCGCCTCGCAGGGCGATGCCGTCATCGCTGGTTTTGCCGTGACCCCGGAGTTGCGCCGGCAATTCGTCTTTTCCAGACCTTACCTGATGCTGCCGGCGCGCTTCGTGCGCAATCTCGCCGTGCCGCTCGACGGAAAGACCGCTGCCGCCCTGTCGAAACATCCGGTCGGTGTGGTCAGGGGTACGGTGCACGAGGCGATGCTGGCAGCCTTCTTCCCGGCGATCAAGGCCGAGCCATTCGACACAAAGGACGCTCTGCTGGCGGCGCTCAGGGATCGCAAGGTCGATGCCGCCTTTGCCGATGCGCTGCAGCTTTCCTTCTGGGTCTCTTCGCCGGCCTCGGCAAAATGCTGCGCGCTGTTCGACGGTCCCTATCTCTCCGAGCAATTTCTCGGCGAGGGCATGACGATCATGCTGCGGCAGAAAGACAGTGTGCTGACATCCGCCATCGACCACGCGCTCGCCACGCTGTCGCGCAACGGCCGCCTCCAGGAAATCTATCTGCGCTACTTTCCCTACGGGCTCTATTGAAGCCGCTAAAAGACGCGAGACGCGCTTTAGCCCCTAGCCCTTGCGGAACCGGGCAATCGCACTGCGCTCGATTGCCGCGCAGGTGAGCTTGTCGAGGCCGAGCCGGTCGCGCAGCAGGCTGAGCAGCCGCAACTCCTCCGCCTTGACCGAGAGATCGGCCGATGCCACCTCGACGGCCAGCGCATAGGCCGTGTCGTAAAGTTTTGCGGGCAGGGTGTCGCGCACGGTTTCGAGCACGACGTCGAGGCCCTCCGGCCCGGCGAGCAGCGAGGCGCAGTCGCGCGCCACCGCAATCAGCTTGTCGTCATCGAAATCCCGGAAAACAGGCAGGAATCCGATCAGTTGGCCGATCCTTTCCAGTTCCCTGTCGTTCATCGTGCTGTCGACGGCGGATGCCATCACCATCACGTAGATCAGCGCATCATGGGCGGAAAGCGGCTTATTCATCTCTGATTCCTTTTTCGATCAGCCCAGATTAGGAATTGGCGACAGCCATTACAAGGGATCGGCCCGATCCGGGCTGTCCGATCGCTTGCCAAGGCTGCCGGTTCATTTGCGGCGCGGATCGTCGCCGTAAATGCCTTTTCTGGCCTGCCTGGCCGTCTCGGCGATCTCCGTAAGCGGCGAACCCGCCGCTGCTTCCGCCCAGCCGTTTTCGGCAAGCCATGAGCCGAGATCCTGTGTGCCGAGCCGGCAGGCAGTCGTCGCCGTTTCCTTCCATTCCGCACTCTCGAGGTCGCAGGCGACGCTGCGGTTGCGCAACAGCAGGCGCAACGCCGTCTTCGCCATCATGCCGCAGGGCCATTGCCGGTCCGCCGGCCCGCAAATCCTGTCGACCGGCGTCGGCACGATGCCGGCAAGCTGAAGCCTCCGCTCGCCAAAGGAAAGGATGCCGGCATTGTCGACCGCCGGCCGCGCCAGCTCCATCGCCCTTTTCGTCGTCGGACCTCCCGTCTTCCCGGTCGCCGTCTCCGCTTGTTGCGGCAGATCGGCCGGTTTGGATGTCACCCCGTCGCCCGGGTCTGGAGCGGGTGGGGCCGCCGGTTCGACCGAGCGAGCAATCATTTCGGCACGGTCGTCCGACATCGTCGCGGGCTTGCCGGCGTCCGGGGCAGCATTCGCCGGTGCGGTTTCCGTCTCCCCTGCGGACGCCGTTTCTTCGTCGGCCGTGCCGCCACCAAGCCTTGCTTCGCCCGCCATCAGCAGGCCGACCACCACTACCATCCCCGTGATACCTGTAATGAAGGCGGCAGGGCGCATGGAATATCTTCCTATTGGCTGGCCCAGATGATGCGGGCGATCCAGGCGACGTCGGAAAGCTCGAGGATGCGGTTGGGATGTTCGGGATTGAGCGACATCAGCTCGATCGATCGCGGGCTCTGGCGCAGCAGCACCTTGGCCATCACCTCGCCCTCGTTTGTGCGCACGACGACGCGGTCGTTGCGGCGCACCTGCGCCCCCGGCTCGACGATCAACACATCGCCGTCGCGGTAGAGCGGCATCATGCTCTCGCCCTGCACCTCCAGCGCATAGACGCCCGATTTCTGTGCCGGGGCCGCCGGAAATTCCACCACGTCCCAGCCCTGGCCGGCCGGAAAACCGCCATCGTCGAAGAAGCCGCCCGCGCCCGCCTGCGCGAAGCCGAGCAGCGGAATGGAGCCGCCTCGCTGAGGAAATGCGCCTTCCTGCTGTCCCGAGCCGGCATCCGGCCGCATGAAGGCCATAAACTGCTCCATGCTCGCGCCTGTGGCGTCGAGCACCTTGGCGATCGATTCCGTCGAGGGCCAGCGCAGGCGCCCATCGGCGGAAAGCCGTTTCGATTTGTTGAAGGAGGTCGGGTCGAGGCCGGCGCGGCGCGCAAGTCCGGATGGCGTCAGCTCGTGCCGTTCGGCAAGCCTGTCGAGCGCTTCCCAGATCTGGTCGTGTGACAGCATGCGCGATTCCGTCGCGGCTCATTCAACGCCGCGCTCCAACCCGGCGGAATATTAACCGACCGCGCCGCCTGAGTAAAGATAGAAGAGGAATAAAATCCTGTTATGGCATGCTGCGCTCAGGCGACCATCGCCATGTTGATCTTGCCGAGCTGGATCACCGCCTGCGTCCGGCTGTCGACATCGAGTTTCAACAGGATCGCCGAGACATGCGCCTTGATCGTCGCCTCGGAGACGCCGAGCTCGTAGGCGATCTGCTTGTTCAGCAGCCCCTCGCCAAGCATGGTCAGCACCCGGCTCTGCTGCGGCGTCAGCGTATGCAGGCGGTGGATCAGGTCGGCGACATCGGGATCCTGCTCCTGGCCGTCGCGATAGCTTTCCGGCGTGGCGATGTCGCCGGCAAGCACCGTCTGGATGCTGCGGCGAATATCCTCGATGCCGGAGGATTTCGAAATGAAGCCGGAAGCGCCGAGTTCCAGCGCCCGGCGGATCGTCGTCGCGTCATCGGTTGCCGAGACAATGACGATTGGCAGGCTGGCAAATTCTGAGCGCAGCGCCATCAGGCCGGAAAAGCCGCTGACCCCGGGCATGGCGAGGTCGAGCAACATCAAGTCGGCGTCCGCATGGGCGCCTGCCGCTCTGCGTGCGGCAGCGAAATCGCCGGCCTCGACGATCGACTGCCGGCCTTCCATGCCGATCACTGCCTGGCGCAGCGCGTCGCGGAAAAGCGGATGATCGTCCGCAATGATGATGGTCTGTTCCTGCATCGAAAACTCCCTCCCAAGAGCCCGATCATGCCTTGCATGCGACGCCATCCCTCCGCGTTGCATGCCAGCTTGCTGACATGACTATATCAGATCAGGTCTTCTGCGGAAGGGGATTGGTGTTTTCCTCAGCCTGGAACTCCTTCACCATCCCCATGAAACTCTTCATCATCCGCTCCATGATGCTGATCGAACGGTCGACCTCGGCGTCGCTCGGCAGCGCGCGCTGGGCGACATTGCCCTGTTCGAGCGCCGTCACCCGCTTTGCCAGCCGGTCGAGTTCGTCCTCATAGGCCGCCCGCTCGTCGGCTGCCATCCGGCAGACGAGGGCGCCGTCCTTGTCCTGGCAGATCGACATGGCCCCGGTCTGCCGGTCGAGCCGGACGAAATGATCGCCGCTCTTCTCCAGCTGGAAGCGGCCGGCATCGGGTTCGGCCGCCGCGGCCGCCAACGGCATGAGAAAAACGCCAAGCGTCAGAATCAAAACCTTCATCGTCTCATCCTCCGGATTTTGCTTGTGGCGGTCCCGTTTTTCGCGCCGGGGCGTGGACATCGCCGCCTCTTTCCGGCAAAGCCCTCGTGACCAAGGAACAGCCCATCGTGAGGCCATGATGACCCTGACACCGACCCTTTACAAGATCGTGACGGAAACGCTCTGGCAGCAAGCCAGACAAACCGGCATTTTTCATGGCGCCGGCATCGATCTCCAAGATGGCTTCATCCATTTCTCGACGGCGGACCAGGTGAAGCAGACCGCTGCCCTGCACTTTGCCGGCCAGTCCGGCCTGCTGCTGATTGCCGTCGATGGCCGCGGCTTTGGCGACAAGCTGGTCTTTGAGCCCTCGCGCGGCGGCGATCTCTTCCCACATCTCTACGCCGACCTGCCGCTTGCAACCGTGCTCTGGGAGGCGCCGCTGCCTCTCGACGAAGTCAGCGCCCATATTTTCCCGGAGCTGCAGCCATGATCGACCCCTTCAAGCGTCTCGCCCGCAAGGGTCTCTTCCTGTTCGATCCGGAAACGGCGCACGGCATGTCGATCGCCGCCTTGAAATCCGGCCTCGTGCCCGCCTGCCAGCTCACGCCCGATCCGCGCCTGCGCCAGACCGTTGCCGGCCTTACCTTCGAAAATCCGCTCGGCATGGCCGCCGGCTACGACAAGAATGCCGAGGTGCCGGAGGCGCTGCTGAAGCTCGGCTTCGGCTTTACCGAGATCGGCACGGTGACGCCGAAGCCGCAATCCGGCAATCCGCGCCCGCGCATCTTCCGCCTGGTGGAGGATGAAGGCGTCATCAACCGTCTCGGCTTCAACAATGAAGGCCATGATGCCGCCTTCGGGCGCCTCGCCGCGCTAAGCGGCGGTGGCATGATCGGCGTCAATATCGGCGCCAACAAGGACAGCGAGGATCGCATCGCCGACTATGTCGCCGGCATCCGCCGCTTTTATTCCGTCGCACGCTATTTCACCGCCAACATCTCCTCGCCGAACACCCCCGGCCTGCGCGACCTGCAGGGGCGCGAAAGCCTTGCGGTACTGCTGTCCGCAGTGCTCACGGCGCGCGATGAGATGACGGCGACATCCGGCCGGAAGATCCCGGTCTTTCTGAAGATCGCGCCTGATCTGACCGAGGAAGGCATGGACGATATCGCCGCGGAAGTGCTCTCGCATGCGCTGGATGGTCTGATCGTCTCCAACACCACGCTGTCGCGCGATGGCCTCAAGGATCAGCGGCAGGCGAAGGAGGCGGGCGGCCTTTCCGGCGTGCCGCTATTCGAAAAGTCGACGGCCGTGCTCGCCAGGATGCGCAAGCGCGTCGGCCCTGATCTGCCGATCATCGGCGTCGGTGGCGTCTCGTCGGCCGAGACGGCGCTGGAGAAGATCAGGGCGGGTGCCGATCTGGTCCAGCTCTATTCCTGTATGGTCTATGAAGGCCCCGGCTTGGCCGGCGATATCGTCCGCGGCCTCTCGAAACTGCTGGACCGCGAAAAAGCCGCCTCGATCCGCGACCTGCGCGATACCCGGCTGGATTATTGGGCGGCGCGGAAGGTCTGATCGGCCCTCGACCGCACCAGCATCGCCAGGAAGATGCCGCGGAAGAGCAGGAAGGCATTCATCGCCAACCACAGGCCGTGATTGCCGAAGAGCGGCACGAAGACCGCGAGCATCAAGAGATAGCCGGCAAAAGATATCAGCATCCGGTTGCGCATGTCGGCCGACCACGTGGCGCCGATGAAGACCCCGTCCATCAGGAAGGCGAGCGCGCCGGTCAGTCCCGTCACCGCCGCCCAGGGCAGATAGGTTTCGGCCGCCTGCCGTACCTCCGGTGAGGTCGTCAGCACCGAGATCAGCCAGGGTCCGGCGAGGAAGAAGAAGGCGGAGCCGATCGCCGCCAGTCCGAAGGACCACAAGGTCGTCAGCTTCAGCCCGCGGTCGAAGGCCGGCCGGTAATGTGCGCCGATTGCCCGGCCAATGATCTGTTCGGCGGCATTGGCAAGCCCGTCGAGATAATAGCCTGATAGCAGGAAGAAATTCATCACCACGGCATTGGCGGCAAGCGTCACCGCGCCGAAGCTGGTGCCGATCCGCGTCATGATGGTGAAGGCGCCGATCAGCACGAAGGTGCGGATCAGGATGTCGCGATTGAGCGCAAAAAGCTCGGCCAGCCGGTGCCGGGAAAAGACCTCGGACCATGCCGGCCGCGCTGCCTTGCCGAAGCCGCGCAGCACGATGAAAAGCCCGGCGAGCGCGCCGACGGTTTCGCCGGCCATCGTTCCCCAGGCGACCCCCGCCACGCCCCAATCGAGCGTCAGGCCGAGATAGATCGAAAGCAGGATGTTGATGCCGTTGATGATGGCCTGCAGCAGCAGTCCGATATTGCCCTGTCCGCGCCCGAGCACGAAGCCGAGGATGGCGTAATTCGCCAGCGCCGCCGGTGCTGCCAGCATGCGGATCGAGAAATAGGTGCCGGTTGCCTCGGCGATCGCTCCTTCCGCCCCCATCAACCTCAACCCCGCCGCCATCAGCAGCGGCGAAAGACAGAGCAACGCCAGTCCGCAGCCGAGCGCCGAAATCATCGCCCTGGAGAAGACCGCCTGCTGCTCGTGCTGATCCCGCCGGCCATAGGCCCGCGCCGTCAGGCCTGTGGTCGAAGCGCGCAGGAAGTTGAAGCTGCCGAGGATCAGATCGAAGAGCATGGCGCCGATCGCCAGCCCGGCCAGCGCTTCCGCATTGCCCATACGGCCGACCACGGCGGTGTTCGTCAGCCCGAGCAGCGGCGTCGTCATGAAGCCGAGCGTCATCGGAATGGCGATCGCCAGCACCAGCCGGTGCGTCACGTCAAAAGCAAGCGCGTTGTGATTGCTGCGTGTATCCATGCCGGCCTCGTCGCGGCAGCGCCAAGCGTCGTTAGACGCGCAAAAGACGCTGCATCACTTGAACTGCTGCAGGCGGAATCACCTCAGCTGGAAAGCACCATGGCCCAATAGGGCAGGTTCCTGGAAGATGTATTATGGGCGACGGCGACGCCAAGGCCGTCATAACGTCCAAGCATGTTTTCCAGGTGATGCGGCGAGTTGATCCAGGCCGTCACCACGGCATCGACGCTCTGCTGGCCGGAGGCGATGTTTTCGGCCGCCGGTAGCCGCACGCCGCTCGCCTTGACGCGCGCGCCGAAACTGTCGGTCATCCCCATCAGATGTGCCATCTTGCCGGCGCTCGCCATGCGTTTCGCCTGGAACAGGGCGGCAGTGCTCGCCGCCGGATCGGCGGCAAGCGGCGGCAGGCC